>DQUJ01000235.1 GCA_015662325.1 Leucothrix mucor
GGAAGCACAACGTAAACAAGCAGATGAAATGCTAAAGTGCATTGATGCTGCGCAAAAAGCGACTAAGTACCCCCCCCCCTAAGGAAAATTTCTTAGTATTAAAAATACCCGCTTCAGAGCGGGTATTTTTTTGCCTGACCGTTCTTCAGCTTATGCTTGACACACTCAATATTTGCCATATGCAATTTTCATACCACCAATCAGAAAACGTTAAATATTTTTCTTTGCTCATGCTATAATTAATATTAAGAGACCTTTTGCACGAAAGCATGGCGAGAGTAAAAATAGCGTAATTTCCCGATGTTATTAAAAATGAGGGTAATAGCAGGGCTATTGACCGAGTTTTTAAGGAAATCAGGGAGAATTTAAGCATTTTTAATCCGTCATATCTCTCGTGCAAAGGTCTCTATTTATAACAATTGGGAATATATATGAAAAAATTAAGTCTTATTACAAACACCCTACTACTAGCAACAATCGCTCTTACTGGCTGTGGCGGAGAAGAAGCACCTAAAGCTAAAGTAGCAGGAACAAATAACGTACTGTCGCATCAAATAGAGGCGCTGAATAAAGCCAAAGACCTAGAAAAGCAACTGAATGAATCAGCAGAGAAACAGCGTAAAGCAATTGAAGACATGACCAAATAAATAGATCTTACAATTGTAACTTGCTCACAATCAAATCCCCTTCTATTGGGGGGTGACAGGTCATACCTTCGCAAATATAAGCAACCCCATCATCACCCACTGGTTTTTTATCGTTTAAGGCAGTGGGCAAGTTTTGTTCATCCGAAGGAATAAAATAGCATTGCCGACGTGGGCTAAACGTTTGATTAATCTTGGTTTTCAATAATTCCAGCACAGTATTATCGCCACGAATAATCACCGTTTGTGGTGGGTTCAAATATTCTTCCAGCCCTTTTAGCAAAGTACAGTGTGCGCTTGGCGCTTGATTTAACCCTGTTGAAGCATTCTTTAATGCACGCTCCGAAGCATCTAAATAGTTAGTTTCGCCCAGCAAATAACCCAAACGAGCCAATGCAAATACTGCCACACCATTGCCATTGGGTATCGCATCATCCGCATAGGTTTTAGGACGCTGAATCAGTTGCTCATGATCATGTGAGACAAACCAAAAACCGCCGTTTTCTTTATCCTCGAACTGTTCTAATAATGTATCGGCAATCTGTACTGCAAAGTCTATATCTGCTTTTCGCCAACGCACCTGTAGCAATTCCAACAAAGCATCGAGCAGAAAAGCATAGTCATCCAGATACGCATTCAGGTGAGCTTTACCGTTTTTGTAGGTAGCCAATAAACGATCTGATTTCCACAGCGTCTGCTTGATAAAATCAACCGCGCGGGTTGCAGAGTCAGCATAGTCTTGTTGATTTAAATAACGTGCTGACATCGCCATACCGCGAATCATTAAGGCATTCCAAGACGTAAGAATTTTATCATCACGATCGGGCCAAATACGTTGATTGCGAACGGTCTGCAATTTTTCTTTTGCTGAATCTATCAAAGCAGTTAAAGCATCATGTGATCGATTAAATTCCTCTGCTAATTCTGCCATCGTGACATAAACATGCAGATGCCAATTTCCTTCAAAATTGGCTTTTTTATCCAAACCAAAACGGCGTGAAAACACCGCATATTCTTGTTCACTTAAATACTTTTTAACTTCTTTAGGCTTCCAAACATAAAACAAGCCTTCATAGGCGTGACCCTTTGCATCTTTAGAATCAGCATCATAGCTAGAATAATAACCACCCTGCCCTTCACTCAAGTCAGATTGCATTTCGTGCATCACCCATTGCGCGATTTCGTGACAGGTGCGTTCAAATAATGGATTAAGTTTTAGCGCATTAGCTTGTGCATATTCCGCAAGCAAACACCCGTTGTCGTATAACATCTTTTCAAAATGCGGAATCATCCAATCATTATCGGTTGAGTAACGACAAAACCCGCCACCCAGCTGATCATTCACACCACCACGTGCCATTTTTTCTAACGTAAACATTGCGATTGAAAGCGCTTTTTTATCAGTGGATTCACTTAATGAAGCGTGACGCAACAGCCTTTCAATAAATGGCGTATGCGGAAATTTAGGCGCAACACCAAAGCCACCTTGGGCGCTATCAAACTGCTGTTGTAATTCCATCCGAGCTTGATCAAGTGGCGCGCTACTTAAAGACATTACTGTGCTTTTTGAGCGGTAAATATTACTTAAAGCATCGGCCAAAGAATCACTTTGTTTCTGAATATCATCTTTGCGTTCTTTAAATAAACCCGCCACCTGAAACAACAACTGCTTAAACGAAGGCATTTGATAACGCGGTTTATCAGGAAAGTACGTCCCACCAAAAAACGGCATTTGATCATCTGGCATTAAGAACATCGTCAACGGCCAACCACCACTGCGCTGGGTTAACATTTGATGCGCGGTTTGATAAAGCTTATCAAGATCAGGGCGCTCTTCACGATCTACTTTTATATTAATGAAATTCTGATTCATCAACACCGCAGTCTTATCATCTTCAAATGATTCATGCGCCATCACATGACACCAATGGCAGGCGGAATAACCGATGGATAACAAGATCGGCTTGTTTTGAGACTTAGCCAGTGCTAATGCGTCTTCCCCCCACGGATACCAATCGACAGGGTTATCTGCATGTTGCAAAAGGTAGGGACTCGTTTCTTGGGAGAGTTGATTCATATTACTGTAGTATAACTCTGCTATCTTTTTCCAGCTATTAACCTTATTTGCTTACACACATGCTACCAAGTACTAAAAACTACGCCACCATCACCGCAGGTTATTGGGCTTTTACCCTAACCGACGGCGCAATTCGTATGTTGGTGGTATTGTATTTTCACTTGCTCGGTTACTCCCCTTTTGAAGTAGCGATGCTGTTTTTGTTTTATGAATTTTTCGGCATTATCACGAACCTAGTCGGCGGCTGGCTGGGCGCAAAACTTGGCTTAAACGTTACCATGCATATTGGTATGGCGTTGCAAATTGTCGCATTGTTAATGCTGACGGTATCCGATTCTATGCTCTCGGTTGCCTATGTCATGTTTGCTCAAGCGCTATCAGGTATTGCCAAAGACTTAAATAAAATGTCGGCTAAAGCTGGGGTTAAAAGCCTTGTTTCCTCTACCAAAAACCAAGCAAAAAGCAATCCTAAATTATTTAAATGGGTAGCGGTTTTAACGGGTTCTAAAAATGCACTTAAAGGCGTTGGCTTCTTTTTAGGCGCATTTTTATTAGATATTAGCAGTTTTCGGAGTGCGCTTTTTATTCTCGCGGGCGGACTATGTATGGTCTTAATCAGTACCTATATTCTATTACCAAAAGAGATGGGGAAATCTAAAAACAAGCCTAAATTTACTCAAGTCTTCTCTAATGCCAAAGAAATAAATTGGTTATCTGCCGCTCGGTTTTTCTTGTTCGGTGCGCGTGACATTTGGTTTGTCGTTGCTCTGCCCGTCTTTTTGTATGATGTTTTAGGTTGGAGCTTCTCGCAGATTGGTAGTTTTATTGCGCTATGGATTATCGGCTATGGCATGGTGCAAGCATTTACCCCCCATTTATTAGGTCAGCTATTAAATCAACGAAAAACAAACAAGCACCCACCCACTGGATTGACCGCGCAAATTCTCGCTTTTGTACTCGCCCTTGTGCCTGCGGGTATTGCGATCTTACTCAACCAAGGATTCGATCCAAGCTACACCCTTGTCATCGGTTTACTTATCTTTGGGGTGATATTCGCCATTAACTCTGCCGTGCATTCTTACTTGATATTGGCCTATGCAGATCATGATAAAGTTGCCATGAACGTTGGTTTTTACTATATGGCAAATGCTGGCGGACGACTAACAGGCACAGTGCTGTCGGGCTTAGTTTATCAACAAATCGGGCTAGTGGGGTGTTTGTGGTTCTCTAGTGCTTTTGTAGTAATGGCTGGGGCTTTATCGCTTGCGCTTAAAGACTAAAACCTAGAATATTTTCTCCGCAGATTACGCCGATTTACGCAGATGAACAACCAGAACTAACAGCATTTTTAATCTGCGAAAATCGGCGTAATCTGTGGATTTTTATGTTTAGTTTTTCAACTTGTTTTTTTACTCAGCTTTTTAATCGGTGATTTACTTACCTTCGCACGCCATGCAGACTCCTGAAACTTACCTTCATGGAAATAAAACACCCGCTCTCCAATCATGATACTGCGGTCATTATAATTCCAGTACCAGTTCCTTTTATCGGACGAGGCTACTTCACCCAGATAATTAATCTTTTTGCTAAGGCTATCCACTTCGAAACGTTGCAAACCATTCAATTGCTTTTCAGAATCTGCATTATAAGAATTAGCGGGCAGAAGAACACGCGTAATCCCGCTGTTGCCTACCTTGAGTGTTGTAAGCGCATGATGGTTATTGCTGACAGGTGTATTGGCAGAACTATCACCAATAATAACCTTGCTGATTTCTCTTGGGCGTGACGGATTTCGAATATCAAACAATGATAATTTCAAACCTGTTGTTTGCCCTACACGACCATCTTTTCGTATTTCTACCTCCTTACCGACGCCGAGCAATAAGCCATTATCAATGGGGTGTAAATAGTCCGAAAATCCCGGTATAACTAATTTACCTGCTACTTTCATTGAATGTGGGTTACGCATATCCACCACATACAGCGGATCGGTTTGGCGGAATGTTACAAAATACGCATAGTCATCAAACAAACGTGCGCCGTATAAACGCTCACCTTTTTTGCCTAATGTTTGCGGATAATAACGGTTGGGTAAGCGCGACAAAGTCAGCAACTTTTTTGCACCACCTTGTTGCTCTGCTAATGCCGTTAAAACGACAGGAGAACGCGTAGCGGGGTCGTTTGATTTATTTTTTTTATCTGCCGCATTCCAGTTATAAGTGACCACACGTAAATTACCACGTGCATCTTCATCGAGTTGGAACGTGCTCTTCTCATTCCAACCGAGACTGCCCAATACAACGCCTGATCCACGATAATCAAAATGCTTGCCTTTAATTGAAAACTTATGAATCAATGTTTTCGCACTGCGTAATGGAAAGCTATTTCTATCTAAGAAATTCTTGTTGTTTTTGTTGCTGCTGTTGCTCATGTTGTCATGAAAACTACTGCTCAAATACATGGATTTAGGCGACACATAAACCGTTTCTGGAGAGCCAAAGTAGCCAATACCGTTAAAGCTAAACCTTGGTGCATTAAGGTCTATCGCTACAATACTGGTTAATGAATAGGATTTAATATCATCCATATTGAGATAAAATTTACCCGCATTAATAAGGCTATGCGTACCTGCCTTACCTATCTCCGAATAATGCGGTAATTGCTTGTCGATTCGCCATGCTTTAATGATATTAACGAGGCGTTTTTTCTCATTATCAAACTGTTGTTGCGTAATCGGTTGGCTACTTTCTATGGTTTTATTGGTGGGTGGCAACTTAAACGAATAACTATTTAACACCACATACAGCTGATTACCAATACGTTTGGTACTTCGTGCCCTGCCTTCAAGATTGACCCTGCGAAAAACGCGCGGTTGAGACTTGTTACGAATATCAATAAAAATCAATCGCGTATCACCGCCCCAGTTTCTACGCCTTACCTTGTTCTGAAACGTTTCTGTCACCACCACTAATTTCTGCTGAGATGCTAATAGATACAAGCCTTTAATATGTAGCCCTTTTTCAAATCCAAC
This sequence comes from Leucothrix mucor, assembly GCA_015662325.1. Next base: position 5,753 of record DQUJ01000235.1, read on the forward strand.
CGCGGCCACTTGATGCAGCTTCTTGCCCTGGTGCCCCTTACCTTGGTAAAGAGTATCGTAAATACGCAAACCATTGTTTTTACCGAAAGAACTAAGGCTAAATAAGTAACGCCCATCGGTCTTAACTAAATCTGCTTCATCAACCCCTTTTTCTCGCACATTAGTAGAAGATGCGCCTCGTGCAACGAACGCACGTCTTGGTGCAGAAGCAGCGAGGAGTGCATCTCCTCTCGGAGCAAAGCTCTTTTCCAAAGCATGAACATTAACAGCGTTTGAACTACCCGCCCGACCAGCGCCTACACTCACTTTGTAAGGCGCATTTTTTTTTATAATATTGGTAATGGTAATCTGCTTGATTAGCGCATCTTGCACCAGCGTTTCGGCAGTTATTAGATCATAACCTTTGAGTAATGCATCGGATTGAGCGGGCGTTTTAGCTTGCGCTAAAGAATAGGGAAATAAAGTAAAAAACAGAATAAATACAGATATACGCTTAGTTAAATATTGCATGAACTATCATCCTTAAATAGTATTATTAAGGGATATCTGATTAAGTCGATCAGAATTATCGCAGAAAAAACTGTCGCTATTTTAGCAAGCTAAAAATAATTGGACTTGATCAGAGACCCCTTTAAGAGACCTAGCACGGAAAACACGCCAAACAAAAAGTACTTAGAAGACCTCTACTGTCTTTAAAAGACAAGTTATTTACATAAAAATTCAATAAATAGCACTTTTTCAATCAAAGTCGAATTAGAGTCCAACTAAATATCTTATCCTCATAGGCTCGTCACCGTGATGAATGTTTTCTTGCTAGACCAAAGGCACAAGATCAGGGAAATACCAGGGCTCTGCATGCTCTGGAATCTCCCATCGCAAGGGTGATTTACTACTTGTTTCACTCAATAACCCCTCCTGCTTTAGTTGGCTTAATAAACGTCTTGCCGTGCGCTCTTGCAAGCCTGTTAATTCTAAGGCCTCCGAACGCTCTAGCTCGCCATGAATAAAGGCAGAAAATAAAACCAAACTTGCAGAATTTTTAAGGCTATCTTTGATACCCGCTACGCGAAAATCATTACGCGCTTCAACATAACGATTAATACGAATCCGTAAATCTGCAAAGTTTAGCAGGTCACTCATATACGTAAC
>DQUJ01000019.1 GCA_015662325.1 Leucothrix mucor
ATGTGGGGACAAGTCACGATTGATGAAATTCTTACTGTCGACGCAAAAGGTAATATTTTTATTCCCGAAGTGGGTGAAGTTAAAGTAGCAGGTCTTCGTTCTGCTGACTTAACCAGCACTGTAAAACGAAAAGTAGCCACCGTTTTTAAACAAGGCGAAAGTGTTTACGTTAATGTCGTTACCGCAACACCGATTAGCGTTTTTGTAACAGGCCCTGTGTTAAAGCCAGGGCAATATTCAGGCATAGCTTCTGATAGCGTACTGTCATTCTTATTTAAAGCAGGCGGCATCGACGCAAATCGCGGCAGTTATCGTGATGTGCGGATATTGCGTGGCAATCGTTTATTAACGCGCTTTGACCTTTATCCGTTTCTTATTAACGGCAAACTAAAACAGTTTAAATTTAGAGATGGCGATACGATCGTCGTCGGTAAATTAGCATCAACAATCAAGGTAATCGGCGACAGTCGCAACCCGTTCTTATTCGAATTTACGGGAAAGAGCATGACCGGACGCCAGCTTATTCAATACGCCAGTCCCAAAGCAAAAGTGACACACGTATCGATCTCTGGTAGCCGCAACCGTCAGCCTTGGTCTAAATACCTCGCCTACAATCAATTTTTAAACACCCGTTTATTTGATGGCGACAAAGTCAATTTCAAAATGGATGCCCGCGCCGCAGTAATGAGTTTGCGTGTTGAAGGCAGCTATGTAGGCAAATCATATTACGAAATTAAAAAAGGCAGCCGCCTTAAAGAAGTGCTGGACTATATTGAAGTTGATAAAGATGATGCCGACATCAAGAATATCTACCTCAAACGTAAAAGCGTTGCCGTCCAACAAGATAAAAACCTAAAAGAAAGCATCAAACGTTTACAACGCAGTGTGTTAATGGCGCCTGCCAACTCTACTGGTGAAGCGGCAATTCGAGCAGAAGAAGCCAAGCTGGTTTTAAAGTATATTGAAATAGCACGTGAATCGCGTCCCGAAGGACGTGTGGTGGTTAGCGAAAACGGAAAAATCGCCAATATTCGTTTAGAAAGTGGTGATGTCATTGTTATCCCAAAGAAAAGCGATATTGTTAATATTAGTGGCGAAGTGCTCATGCCAAAAGCGATTGTTTACGCGCATAATGCCAAAATTAAAGACTATATCGAACGCGCGGGTGGCTTTACAGAAAGAGCCGATGAACAACGTATTATTGTAATGCACCCCAACGGCAGCATTAAAATTGGTAACAACCAACGCATTTTAGCGGGCGATCAAGTCATCGTCTTTCCTAAAGTTGACCCGAAACGAATGCAAAATGCCAGAGACTGGTTACAAGTGATTAGTCAAATTGCAATTTCATACTCGGTTTTTTAAAAAATTATCAACAACAACCAACAATAGCGAATGGAATTAATTCAATCATTACGGGTTCAAGGCCGAGTCGTTTATGCGTTAACACTCAGAGAAACGCGCTCCCGCTACGGTAACAGTAGGCTCGGGTTCTTCTGGGCATTATTTGAGCCATTTGCACATATATCTGTTTTTATGGCAATCTTTTCTGCCCTTAGTAGAGCAATTCCTATTGGCGATAGTATGGGCGTTTTTATCTTAACTGGCATCGTCCCTTGGTTATTATTTAATAATATTGTCACAGGCATTATGGGAGGGGTCGAAGCTAATCGCGCGCTACTCGGCTACCCACAAGTCATGCCAATTGACACTATGATTTCGCGCATATTATTAGAAACATCAACCATGGTTCTCATCTTTTTGTTTTTTGTCATACTGGCAATTAATTTTGATTTTACAATCAGTATTGATGACTTTCTAATGATGTTAAGTGCGGTAGGCATGATTATTATTCTCGCCGCAGGAGTCGGCATGATCAATGCATCCATCAAACTTTATTTCCCCTCTTACGCAACCATATACAGCGCGCTATCTCGTCCCTTCTATTTTATGTCAGGGATATTTTTTACCGCTGATTTTTTGTCTCCTGAAATATTAGATCTAATTAGCTTTAATCCGATTTTGCATATTGTAGAATGGTTCCGTAGTGGCTTTTACACTAGTTTTAATAGCGCCTTCTACGATATTCAATATATCAGTACGGTCACCTTGGTTATTTTTACTTTAGGGTTAATGGCAGAACGGGCTACGCGTAAGAGAGCACGTCAGATATGATCAAATTTAAAAATGTCTGCAAAAGCTACAAATTAAAAGACAGCACCAGAACCATACTAGATAATGTTAGTTTTGAATTTCCCGAGAAAAAAAATATCGGGGTTTTAGGTGTTAATGGCGCAGGTAAATCCACCGTACTCCGACTGATTGCTGGCACTGAGTTTCCTAATAGTGGTAAAATCATTCGCACTGGAAAATATTCATGGCCATTAGGTTTCTCTGGATCATTCCACGGCACATTAACAGGTATCGAAAACTTACGTTTTGCCTGTCGCATCTATAATGCCAACATTAAAGAAGTGACCGAATTTGTTAAGGACTTTTCCGAGCTAGGAAAATTCATCCACGAACCGATACAAACCTATTCCTCTGGTATGCGTTCCCGACTTGCGTTTGCATTAAGTATGGCGATTGATTTTGACGTTTATCTGGTCGATGAAATCATGGGCGTAGGCGACCAAGGCTTTCAAGACAAATGTAAAGATGCTTTTACTGCAAAAAGAGAACATTCTAGCGTTATTATGGTATCGCACGATATGAACACCATCCGTGATTTTTCTGATATTGCCCTATTATTAACAGGTGAACAGCTAGAAATTCACGAGGATGTTGATAAAGCGATAGAGACCTATGAAAAATTAACACACGGAAAACCAGCCTAAACACTACCCTAAGCGCTTAAACACGCTTTAAAAACATCGCATCCCCATAACTAAAAAAACGATACTCCTGCTCAATCGCATGACGATACGCTTTTTTAATATTGTCATACCCCGAAAACGCAGACACCAACATTAACAACGTAGATTCTGATACATGAAAATTAGTGATCATTGCGTCCACCACGTTGAATTGATAACCCGGCGTAATAAATAATCGAGTATCGCCACTAAAAGGAATCAGCGAACCATTACCCTCTTTTGCCGCAGATTCTAAGCTACGCACTGTCGTTGTTCCAACCGCCACTACCTTTCCGCCACGCGCCTTACAAGCGGAAACTGCATCGCACACGTCCTGGTTCACCTCCACCCATTCAGCATGCATAACGTGATCATTCAAATTATCAACACGCACAGGGAGGAACGTGCCCGCCCCTACATGCAAGGTCACCTCCGCCGTTGACACACCTTTATTAATCAATGATTGCAATAATTCATCGGTAAAATGTAAACCTGCTGTCGGCGCTGCAACTGCTCCGGCGTGTTGAGCAAAGACCGTTTGATAACGCTCTCTATCGGCTTCGGTATCTTCCCGTTCTATATAAGGCGGCAGTGGAATGTGCCCATATTGACTCAACAGTTCTAGTACGGGCTTATCCGACAAAAAAAGCAGTTCAAACAAACTATCATGACGCCCTACCACCTTTGCTTTTATGGCATTTTCAAAATACAGAATGGCGCCCTCTTTAGGTGTTTTATTCGCCCGCAGATGCGCAATTACACGATGATCATCTAGCACGCGCTCCACCATCAATTCAACTTTACCACCGCTCTCCTTTTTTCCATGCAAACGCGCGGGGATCACACGTGTATTGTTAAACACCAGTAAATCTTCTGGCTCAATCAAATCAACAATATTGCTAAAGTGCTGATCTAATAAACTAACGAGCGCATTATCCGTATCGACCACCAGTAGTCGACTGGCAGTGCGATCATCCAATGCTTCTTGCGCAATTAGTTCAGGGGGTAAGTGGTAATTAAAATCACTGAGTTTCATAAGCTGAATCATATAGGATTGTTAATGGTACGACCTGCAATATTCTCATGAATTTACTGGAATTATGGAAATCTGGTGATATACTCCCGCGCTTAAAGTAACTCTATTAGGATTACTTTGTAATGTGCCAGTGTGGCGGAATTGGTAGACGCGCTGGATTCAAAATCCTGTTCCTTCTGGGAGTGTCGGTTCGATTCCGACCACTGGCACCACCATTTATATTAAAGCCGATCTTAAGATCGGCTTTTTTTTGCAAAAAAAAACCGCCCAATAATTAAATAAGGCGGCTCTCAGTACAAACTATCCAAGATAATTTCTACATCGGGTAATTAATTTTTCTGAAGCGCATCGCGAATTTCAGTCAATAAATCTTCTTGTGATGGACCTGTTTCTTCCTCTTCCTCTTCTTTTCCACGTGATGCAATTTTAACGATAATAAATACTACCAACATAATGATTAAAAAATCGATAAAGCTCTGCACAAAAGCCCCCCAATTAAGCATAATCGGATCTAACCCTTTGTCACCTCCGCCCGTATCAGCAAGTTTATAACCAAGATCAGAAAAGTCCACGCCACCCAGAGCAACTCCAATTGGCGGCATAATAACATCACTCACCAATGAAGAAATTAACTTACCCGAAGCCACACCAATGATGATGCCCGTTGCCATATCAATCAGGTTTCCACCCATTGCAAACTCTTTAAAATCTGAAATCATTCCCATATGTTTTACGCCTCCTGGCGAATTTGTTTTTTAATAAAATCAAACATATAGTAATTAAAATAGTTTACTTATGTCAACAACTGTTTGATTTAAATACTAGTTTATTTGCCAATAACTCAATCTCCAGACTGGCTCGCCATTATCACTATCTTTTTAGGGTTAATTACAAGAATTTCTTTTCCTGTTTTTACCGGAATAATACAACGTCTCCCCCCTAAAAAAGTAATAGCCAACTCTCCGTTAGCTAACTGTTCTTGTTGTTCCACATTTACA
>DQUJ01000015.1 GCA_015662325.1 Leucothrix mucor
AACTATAATAATCGGATGCAGGATTACCACTACTATGATTTGGGCTTCCCTCTTGCAATCGTACGGGTATTGCCACGCGATATTCATCACCGACCTGCACACTGGTTAGCGCATGGTGATCAGAAAGAACTGAGGTTTCTGTACCCCGTTTGCCGATGATTATTTTATCCGCTTCACGTGGGCTACTCGGATCTGATACATCAATCAGCGATAACTTAACGCCTTGATACCATGCGCCACGACCATCACCATTGCTGTTGTCATTGCTAGAAGGTATCGCATCTTTTCCTATACCTAATAATAGGTTCTCAGAAACAGGATGCAAATAGTCAGAATACCCATTCACTTTAAGCTCACCTGCGATAAAAGGATCGGCAGGGTTACTCAAATCCAACACATACAAAGGATCAGTCACTCGAAAGGTGACGACATAAGCACGGTTGCCAATATAACGCGTCGCATAAAGTCGCTCACCTGGTAAACCAATAGGCTCTGGACGTTCGGCATTGGGTAATTTAGAAACCAATTGCAATGCTTTCTTTGTTGGGCTCTCTTCTAAAATACTTAATAAAACAGGTGATTTAGCCCTGAAAGGAGGTGAAGTGGCATCATCTACACTAACAGTTGCGTCATTGTCAGTTGCGCTATTTCCCCCGCCTGTTTGTGGACCTTCTTCCACGGTATCCTCAGCTTGAACTTCTGGCAAACCAATCGTTCCCCACTGATCTTCATCAAATGTAACTACGCGCAATAAACCTTGGCTTTCGCTGAAACGGAATGATTTACTGTCCTGCTTATAACCAAGGTGCCCGTCCACCTCTCCCGAACCACGATAATCAAAATCTAAACCATCGTAGTTAAATTTATGAATATCCGTCGTCACTTTCGAGTTATAAGCCGCAACCCCATTATTTGCTTGATAATCCCAACGCGTGGTTGCCAAATACAGCGCATTTTGTGATGCATACAGTGCCTCTGCCGAACCCACATAACACTGGCTATTTACGGTGTGCGTATCAGACTTTAAATCCACAGCAACCAAGGTAATAATATCTGCCGAAGCTCTTTGCCCTACTTTCCCTGCTTCTACATAACAGTCTTGCGGTTTAGAAATTAAACGTGCTTGATCATTATCAACACGATAAGTAGGTAAAAAATCTTTAGTTGTAGTGGTAGCCAGACGCTCACCATCAACAAATTGATAATCAGGATAATGACGTAATATCAGGTACAAGGTATCACCTCTGCGGCGACTGCTAATCAACTGTCCTTCAAACTGCAATGTTGATTCACGCTGTGTATTTTCAGGATCGTTTACATCAAAAAACAGCACTTTCGTTTCTTGATTTGAAAAATACTGGCTATCAAACCACCTTGTATAATAATTCCGCTTAGGTGATGCCAATGCCACTAAACGTTTTTTTGTTTCATGCAGATAAATCCCTGCGATGCGCCAAGGTTCTTCACTAGACTCTCCATTAGGTCCTTCACCAATAGACAATTCATCGCTTGTAAAACGGTTTATTTCAACTAAACCAGAATCACCTTGCGTATCCATAATACGAATAGCATCGGATTTTTCTTCAGTTTCTTGAGGCACAACCCCAATACTTGGCCCGCCCTCGTTGTCTTCCGTGTCGAGATAAATGGGATTAGACGACACTTTCTCGACACTATAAATATAACGCCCATTAGTTTTAATTAAATCAGCCTCATCAACCCCTGTTTCTTGAACATTGGTAGAAGATGTAACAACACTAGCACCCGTTCCACTATCTTCAGACGCATTTTCACTCGTAGGCGCATCAAGCACCTTATTATGATTATTTTTTATAGACTCTTGAAAATAAGCTGATAATTTTGTTTCATCACTACGGCTTAATTTACCCTTAGCAATCGGTGTAATACCCGTTCCACCCAGCCCATCGCGTCCACCGCCGCCACAAGCCGTAAGAAAGACTGAACTTGCAGCCATTAAACTCATTAGAAACACTGTTTTAACGGTTGTTTTTAATAATGCTCTGTTCATTTTTTTGTCCTTATTCATTTAGTTCTGGCTTATTGATCTTTGTAGTTCTAATTTTCGTGATGCTGATCTGTATGGTAAAGATACAACCCCACATTAATACGTTGTTTGGTGCCACTTTTTGGCATGTCACTTATTTTTAATTTCGACGCGCGTTCATTAATTAACTTCAAGGTCTTCATCCCCTGCTCTTCAACTAATGTTTGTAATTCGGCAATAGATTCCTCGCTCAAACCATCGAAATACACACAACGTTCAAAAAACTCAGGAGAATCATTTAATAAATTCTGAGAAGCGGCATTCAAATGATCGGCAATATTAAGCCCCATGAAAAATGCTTTTTCATCCAAGCCTTCTTTGGGGATAAACGCATCAATACACAGACGCACATGACCATCTTTTAATTTGACCACACCTAGATTAAGCCATTCATCCAAAACAACTCCCGAACGAATATCTTGTTTACACACTGTTTTAACTAACTCATCAAAGCTAGCTTCATCATCTTTAGACTTTAGGGGTAATAATAGCGGGTCGCCTTTATCATCTAAATAACGTGGCTCTTTGACCCATCTAGATACTAATTTAACGCCTACATTAACATTTTCTGGCTCATCAACATCGCGACTTAGTTTATGTAAACGCTTTACATCTTGACGATGAATACCCGTTAAAAAGCTTAAACGCGTTTGGGTTTGTTTTTTATCTTCAAGGCGAAAATGATTATCCGCCACATCAATATAGACTTCTTTAAGCAACTCGGTTAACTGCGGGAAGGTCACCCCCGTTTTTAATAATAAATGCACAAACGGGCACAAGATATTCCGCAACGCGTTTGTTAGCGCAGGAAATGGCTTGATTAAAGTTTTGGTGTCTGTCTTTTGTGTCATATATTACAAAGTATAACACAGCGAGTGAAATTTTCACCCGAATTCGACCATTGGGTTATTTAAAGCGACAAAACAACTCACGCTAAATAGATAAGCACTTGTTATTAAACAAGTTTATTAATTACAGTCCTCCTGTTTATTTTTCACTCTTAAGGGTTAAACTTA
>DQUJ01000070.1 GCA_015662325.1 Leucothrix mucor
TGTTAGGCTGTAAATATTTCACCATTTCATAGCCAATACCAGAAGTACCACCTGTAATTACAACCCGTTTTTTATTAAGCTTCATCTGTTTCACCCTATTCATCTAATGTTGTTATGCTAAGCCCACAGCTAAAACCGATCATTAACCGAGGTTAAAAATAATGAATTTTCATGAGTTGTTACAGAATGAAGGTATGACCCTAGAAAAGAAGAAAGGAGAGCATGTTTTTATGCAAGGAGAGACAGATAAATCTCTCTATAAGGTTCAATCTGGCTTGTTAAAAGCCTATTACACATCAGAAGATGGGAAGGAGTCAGTAAAATCGTTTATCTTAGCTAATGACATTATTGGAAGCTTGGCTGCTTCTTTTTCACACAAGCATTGTTCTTTTAGTCTTGTTTGTTTAGAGCCAACAGTTCTAAGAAAAATCTCTTTTGATGCCATACTTGAACACAGTAAAAAGGATTTAGAAATTGCCAACAATATGATTGACGTTTTACTCAACTTTTCAATAAAAAAGGAGGAGCGAGAATTTGAGTTTTTAAGTTTATCTGCCGAAGAGCGATTTTGTAAATTAATAAAATCACACCCAATACTTTTAAAAAAAGTAACTCAAAATGACTTAGCTCGCTATTTAGGCGTTACTCCTGTGGGTTTGAGCCGAATTAAAAAGAGAGTATTAGAGAATTCTTAATTTCACTGCTATTCTCCTGATGAAGAGATACTACTTAATTACTCAGGTCATAGAGGGGAAGACTGCTTAAACTGCAAACAGAAACAAAAATACCAAAACTTATAACCCTTTCATTAGATAAGTGCTAACCGCCACTAATCGGGTTTAAAATATCGACTTTGTCATTGTCATTTAACTGAGTTTCTGCCCATTGTGTTTTTGACACAAAGGTTTGATTCAGCGCAACACCGAGCATGGTTTCATTTTCACGCCCTAGCATTTCCAGCGCGTCAAGCACGGTTGAACCTGCTTCAAGCGTTTGCTGTATGTTGTTGATACTGATTTGAATCATCTTGTTGATTGTCGCTTTCGTCTACATTAAAAAAGAATTGCGGAAACTGTATCTTATCTTCTTCACCCGCTAGATGATGCAATAAATCATCCAGTAAAGCAGGCGCAAACAAATAACCATGTCGATATAAGCCATTAATACGAATCAATTTATTATCACATTCAACCCGTGGTAAATTATTCATAAAAGTTGGGCGCAAACCTGATAACAAGTCAATAATCTGCGCTTCGCCAAAACCTTGGTGCAAACTATAAAGTGCAGATAATAACTCCAGTCCCGATCTTACCGTTACAGGCGAATCATCATCGCTTTCGATTTGGGTCGCACCAATTATGTATTCATGATTTTTGCGTGGTGCAATATATAAGGGAAAACGTGGATGCATTAAACGTACCGCTCGCGTGAAATTCACCTCGGGCGCATAGACACGTGCAACTTCACCACGTACCGATCGAAACTGTTCTAAATCAGCGCTTGCGCCATTGCCTCGGCAATCAAAGACCTGATCGAACACGGTATCAAAACCTTCAATTTTACCGCTATTGTCAATATTCTTTACTGTGGTATTTTCAACCCAAGTGACATTCTCTGCCTGATCAAAATACTGCGTTAAAACAGGATAGAGTTTTAGATTATTTACCACGCCTTCATTTTTAAAATACAGCGCTTTAGAAAAACTGGTTGCCAGCTCTGGTTCTACATCACTTAAAGCGGATTGATCAAGCAGTTGCATTTGATCTGCATTATCATCACTTAAAACTGACTTTGCTTTAATATGAAAACGTTGCCAATCAGTATCATCCTGCGGGTGCGACACCACCAACGTTCCCTGTTGATCAAAGGCAACGTATTCACCCGTCTGCGTTTCTAACTCCGCCAACCACTGTGACCATAACGTTGTAGATCGCGCACCTAAATGCTGAGTAATTGCCTCGGTACTAACCGCCTCAGTATAAGGTGCAACCATCGCGGCAGCAATTAAACCGGTGCCAAAATAATTACGATCATATTGATCGACTAGGGTGATTTCTACGTTCGGGTCTAATGAAAAACGCCACGCTAACAAGCGACCAACAAGACCTGCACCGATAACTGCAATTGTTTTCACTTTTTAAATTCACCTTATTACACAGATTTCTACAAATTAAGACAGGTATTAATCATCCCAAAAGATTTCCTGTTCCGCACCCTTCGAATCCGCTCTATGGGGTACCCTAAGCGGAGTCGAAGGGCACGGAATATGGCACAAATTAATATGCCAATACTTTTGGAAAATAATAATGCATTACATCTGCGTAATCTGCGAATAAACTTTCTTAAGACTTAAATTCAGACTTATAAATCTCACTGCCCTTCTTCATAAACTCAATCGACTTTTCCTGCATAGCTTCTTGGTTCTTAGCGTATTCGCTGCCTGTACCATACTGATCACGCACTTCACTAGTAATTTTCATCGAACAAAACTTTGGTCCACACATCGAACAGAAATGCGCTACTTTAGCCGATTCTTTTGGCATGGTTTCATCATGAAACGAACGTGCCGTATCAGGATCTAAACCAATATTAAACTGATCTTCCCAGCGGAACTCAAAACGCGCTTTCGACATCGCATCATCACGCGCTTGGGCGCTCGGATGTCCTTTGGCTAAATCTGCCGCGTGTGCTGATATTTTATAAGTGATAATACCCGTTTTAACATCATCTCTATTGGGTAAGCCTAAATGCTCTTTTGGCGTTACGTAACACAACATCGCTGTACCGTACCAACCGATTTGAGCCGCTCCAATCGCCGATGTAATATGATCGTAACCGGGTGCAATATCAGTCACTAACGGGCCTAATGTATAAAAAGGTGCCTCTTCGCAAAGATCTAATTGCATGTCCATATTTTCTTTGATCTTATCCATAGGCACATGCCCTGGGCCTTCGACAATCACCTGCACATCATGTTGCCATGCAAGTTTAGTCAGCTCGCCTAACGTTTTTAACTCGCCTAATTGTGCAGCATCATTGGCATCAGCAATTGAACCTGGGCGTAAGCCATCACCTAATGAAAACGCCACATCGTACTTCTTCATGATTTCACAAATATCCTCATAATGTGTATAGAGGAAATTTTCTTTATGATGCGCAAGACACCACTTTGCCATGATAGAGCCACCGCGTGAGACGATGCCTGTCAGACGGTTTGCAGTAAGCGGAACATATTTCAATAACACACCCGCATGAATCGTAAAGTAGCTAACGCCCTGCTCTGCTTGTTCGATTAAGGTATCGCGGAACATCTCCCAGGTTAAGTCTTCGGCAATGCCGTTCACTTTTTCAAGTGCTTGATAGATAGGTACTGTACCGATAGGTACGGGCGAGTTACGAATAATCCATTCACGTGTTTCATGAATATTTTTACCCGTTGATAAATCCATTACCGTGTCGCCACCCCAGCGAGTAGACCAGACCATTTTTTCGACCTCTTCATCAATCGAAGAACCCAGTGCCGAGTTACCAATATTGGCATTTATTTTCACCAAAAAGTTACGGCCAATAATCATCGGCTCCATTTCGGGATGGTTGATATTTGACGGGATAATCGCGCGACCGCGCGCCACTTCCTGGCGTACATACTCTGCCGTTATCTCACGTGGTAAACCTTTACTGGTCAGTTCCGCAACGTCTGTTTGCGAAAGACTTGAACGACCCAAGTTTTCACGAATCGCCACATATTCCATTTCAGGCGTGATAATACCTTGGCGCGCATAATGCATCTGCGAGACATTTTTGCCCTCTACTGCAATACGTGGTTTTGGTTTATTCGCGAAAGGTTCTATATCAAGATCCGTGTCGAGTCGCTCTCGAGTAAAGTCAGAGGTGAAGTTTTCTAATTGAACCGTATCATTACGACCTTCAATCCACTCTTTTCTGAACGCAGGTAAACCTTTATTAAGGTCGATTTCAATATCAGGATCGGTATAAGGACCCGACGTATCATAAACACGCACTGGGTCATTTATTTCATATTCATCGCTATCTTCACGCAAAAGCGTCGGCGACAGCACAACATGGCGCATCGCAACCTTGAAGGTTTTAGCATCATTTTCAACGTAGATTTTTTTGGAACCCGATAATGGCTCGCGCGTAACACCTGTAACGATCGCAGGTTGAATAACAGGATTGGCTTCAGACATGATGTGTTGCTCCAGCAGAAAAGTTTAAGGAAACTGCTGGAATCAAATTTCGAATACTTGATTAGATGGATAATGTAACCACAATCAATAATGAAATTAAAACTAGCTTGTTCCCTACGACGGTATGAACCGTATCAGGTACGACGGGTTTTAGAGCATCAAATCAATGTCGATGCCCAGGATCTCAGCCTGCTTCTAGTTAATAAAAACAGACACCCCGACAAGTTGTAAATACGATAGTAACAAACATTTTTTCAGGTTACTACTCTAATACTTGTATAGATAGCTTACAGATCTCTTAGTATCATATTTTTGGTATTATCATTAGCAATATTTATAAATAAATACAGTTAATTAAGGTTGTTTATTAATAGTTTACATAACTTCATTCATAAAACTATTATTGACATTAGTTTTTTCTGGTTAATCTATACGGGCCATATAAAAAATAAAATCACAAACCACTCATTGTAACCCCCAATATTTTTCAAACAACAATCCGAGCAATATAAATATAGCCTTAAAAACACAGGATGCTAACAGTATTATCTCAAGCAGTGTTTATGACAGTACGGGTCGTTTAAGCAACACAACGACCAATGCCGATAGCCCAATAAACTACAAAGTGTGACTTATCCTTCAAGAAAAATCATTAGTTACAGCTATGATGTAGATAAAATAAATAGTACTAGTGTTGATGGTAACGCCTTAATTACAGACATTAATTATAA
>DQUJ01000263.1 GCA_015662325.1 Leucothrix mucor
ACCCAGAGAATTTATAACGCCACGCCCTTCGATGTCTTTAACTGTGCCAGAAGGCATGTCACCCGTGGAATTTTTCAATAGTGCCTCTAACCTTAAAAACCTAGCAGAAAGGTCTTCATTATTTGTCATATACCCGCGCGTAGGCGGGTATCCATTTTAAGGAGAACCTGATCTAGGAAGCCGATTAAGCAGGCTTCTATTATCTTAAATTAGTAATGTTTTAGTATAAACAGGTATAATGCGCGACTTATTTGGTTTCTAGGTCATGGAAGATGATCCCAAAAGTATTAAGAACAATCACATCAATATTACCTGTTGATAGCGCAAGATCAGGCGCGTGTAATAACTGCGGGGAGTGTTGCAAACTGCCTTTTAGATGCAGCTTTTTAAAAGACAATGACGATGGTAATAGCTATTGTTCTATCTACAAAATTCGCCCACCTACTTGCCGGAAATTTCCCCGAACAGAATCCCAATGGAAGGATGTGAAAAACGTCTGTGGGTTTTCATTCCCAGTTACATTTACTGAGCTAGACAAAAGCAAATAGCGGTATAGCCATTTGCTATTGCATGGATCGAAGCTACTTCACAACGACCGAATCAATCTCTAACGATACTTTCTCACCTGCTTTAATCGGCTTTTTTTCTGCAAACAAATCACCATTTTGAGCAATGGGTTCTCCACTTTTTGACACGCGTGCGCCGATAATTACTTCACCAAAATCTGATATTTTCATCGTCGGCATCATCGCCATGCTGTCATCTAATATAATTTCTAATGGTAGGTCTTTAACCTGCTTACGCGCGGCTGCTAATGGCATCGGTGGGCCAGTAACTGCCTTTGCATAGATAAAGACGAGATCAGTTGGCTTAACCTGACTTTTAAACTTTTCGGATAAAGAAACGGTAACACTAACGCCAGCAGAATTAGAGGCTTTTGGCGTTGTCGCTTTAACAGGTGCAACCGTTGGTGCAGAAGCGTTTATTGGAGGCGTAGGAGCAACAGGGGCTACTGGCGCAGAGACAACAGGCGCATCTAGTTTTAAAGCCGCTTTCTGTTTTGGTTTTAATAACTTGCTTGCCTCGGTAATTAAAGAATTTATCTCTTGGATTTCAGTAGGATCTTTTAGTTGCACTAAAGCCAGTCTCCAACGTTTAATCGCGGTGACAGGGTCTTGTTGTTGTCTTGCCGCCATACCGCCAAGCCATAACGCTGTGAGGTTATTAGGGTCTACTTTTAACGCTTCGTTAATGAGTTTTGTTGGGCGACCAGAAATATCACCGCCGTTAGTCATAGAGAGCGAATCTGCTAACGACAACATAATGTCGGGTGAATCGGGCTTTAGTTTATAAGCTTTTTCATACGCCTTAACCGCATCGGGAAAACGCTTTAACACCATAAAAGAACGCCCCAACATATACCAGCCTTTGACGTTTTTAGGATCAGCTTCCATTTTTTTCTGCAAGCCAGCAACCATCGTATCAATATCTGGCGTCCCGTCTGCATTTTTAGGCACGTTCTTTTGTAGCTCTACTTTCGCCGCTTCTTTGGAAGAAATAGAGCTTATGAAAACAGGGTTTCCTAATTTTTGATACATGCCAACCGCAATTGCAGGAATGATTAAAGCAATTGCGAGCGTACTTAATAATGATTTTTTGCTAACGCTGGTGCTAGCTACATTTTGTTCCGCTTCATTAACATCGTCATACAATGCAGATTCTAGTTCATCACGCGTTGCTTGATAGTTTGTCTCATCCATCTCGCCTTGTTCAAAGCGTTGCTCTAATTCTTCCAGTTGCTCTTTGGCAATGTGTATATTTTGCTGGCGACGCACAGACATTTCTTCATCCGCTGTTATTTTAGGCTGACGTAACAGAGAAGGTAATACAAAGGCTAAAGCGATCAAGGTTAAAATAGCGGCTATCATCCAAAACATTTTTTAATTCCTACTAGCATATGGGGATCGGGTACAGAGAAAAGGTACAAAGATTACTTCAAAAGGTCGTTAACAGATTCGCGTTGTTCTTTATTTAAAGCATCAAGAGAATTTTGATCTTGCGTACGGGTACGCCTAACCAGAAAAAACAAACTGAGCAA
>DQUJ01000180.1 GCA_015662325.1 Leucothrix mucor
AATGTCTCGAACTTGGAAACTTGGCGTTGCCAGAATTTATGGGACTTGTTCAGAGGTTCCTTAACAAGGTATTGAGCATTACATTGTTTTTTAAAAAGTGTTTTAAAGCTTACAAAGTTTTAATGTAAATGTTACATCTTTAATTATTTGTTTGCCTTTCTCTTCTAGTTGAGAAGAATCTACAAAACGCACAGAGAAACGCTGTTTGCCCGCGCTGATTTCTGGGTAGTACATGGCGCTTTGTGGTAATTCAATTTGTAATAGCTGATATTCTTGATTAGGGCTGAGTGAGGCTTGATAGAAGCCGCCTTCTGCAACAATAGTTTGTTCTTCTTTGCTGGCTAAAATGAGTTCCATTACCAGTTGAATGGCTTCTTGTGCAACTTCATAGGGTCTAATCCATCTTTTCAGATCATCTGTTCTATTTTTATCAGACTGACTCAACCAGAATTTAAATAATGGAATATCCAGCCCGTTTATGCCGCCGGCAATAGATGATCGTTGTTTAAGGATATTAAAGAAGTTATGGGTTTTTAAATGCTGTCCGAGTTGCCCATGGAAGTTATACAAACGCTTACTTTTATCTTCTAGTTTACTGAGAGTACGCTGCATACGATCAGCATCAACTCCTTCCATGCCTTTTACACGACGAACTGCTTGAGACTGCCATTCTAATACATTTAAAGTAGCACTCTTTACATCAAGTCGAGAGGATAAAGTATACAGCTCTAGCAACACTAATATCGCTGCTTGACTATTTTCTGGTGACGGATATTCAAGGTGATAATTAAAACGTTCTAATAAATATTCTACTCTCATAAAGAGACGAATTTTTTCATTAAGTGGTTGTTCGTAGACAGCCATAAGACCCTTTAGTAATATTTTTGAGGAGACTAATTAGTTCTGATTCAATAGAATCATTTGGAAGACGTAAAGTATAGCAGTTCTTGTAAACTCAAATAAGGACAAGAGTGTAATTTTTGAAATTTATATGAGCTTAAATTAAATGAGACCTTTGCATGAGAGTAAGGTTTTTTAATCCGTCATATTTTTCGTGTAAATGCCCCTAAATAAGGTATTGAGAATGAAAATTATTTATTTGTTCTATTAAGTGATGCTCATTCTTACTGTTATCTAAAATATCAGTTGCACGTTTTAGACGATCTTTACGGTTAATTTGTGTTTGTATAATATTCTTGATTGTTTTTTTATCTAATTTATCGCGTTGCATTACCCGCTCTATTTGTTGTTCTGGAAGACAATCAACGATAATAATGCGATCGAATAATTCTTCATAATTTTTTTCAAGCAATAATGGAACATCAACTATGATATAGCGAGGTTGAGATGTTTGTTGTGTTTCTAGCAACAGCATCTGCCGTTTAATTTCTTTTTTTATGAGTGGATGGAGGATGTTTTCTAGTTTTTTTAATGAAGAACTATCCGAAAAAACGATTTTCTTCAATAATGAACGGTTTAATTCGCCATTACTCTTTATTATTTTTTTTCCAAATTGGGCAATTATTTCTGTTAAGGCACTTTGTCCTGGTTTTACTAAGTCTTTAGATATTTTATCCGCATCAATAATGGGTACGTCTAAAACACGAAAGGCATCGACTGCGGTACTTTTACCACAGCCGATGCCTCCAGTGAGACCTACTTTTAACAAAGTAAGTTAGTCGTTTTGCAATTTATGCGTAAACAGATTCTTTACCGAATTTCTTAGTCAATAAGTAATAGAAAGTGATGCGTTGTTTTTGACGATCCCCTTTCATACTCTCACATACTTCTTTAACTGCAGCATCAAGTTCTGGACTGTCATCCAGTCCTAGTTTCTTCATAAGGAAGTTTTTCTTAACGGTTGCAAGTTCACTATCATCTGTACACCCGACTAACATTGCATCCAAGTTTTCATGAATGGGTTTAAGGCTATTAAAAATTGCTTCTACAAGCTTTTCATCTGCTCCAGAATCATATTTTTTTACATTTTCAATTGATTTATTTAAATCTGCCATTTTGTTCCCCTTTGAGTAATAAGATAAGCCAAATTGACTTCATTGTAATGATAAAGTGTCCTTAACAGATTGATATTAAATGGATATAGTTAGTTAATCAAGCCGTTATATTATAGGGTCAGAGTTACGCGGTATCGCTGTCTTTTGCAGAATCTAACTCTGCCACCAAACTACTAGGTAATTGCATCGACGATGCTAAAGACGCGAGATAGTCGCGCTCCATTGAGTTTTCTTTGTCAGTTACAATAGCGGAAACTAAATAGATTTCAGAGGCCATTGATTTATTCTTTGCTAATGCCGCTACTTCTTTAATATCCAATGGTTTACTAATTTCATTTTCTACTAGGTTTGAAATTTCTTTGCTTAAGCCTAATCTGTCTATTTGCTCGTGAATGATCTCGATCTCTTTTTTATTGACATGACCGTCCGCTTTTGCCGCGGCAATCATTGCCTTTAATAGAATAAGGCTGCGTTCATTCGCTTCTTTTTCGGGTAATTCGTTGATGGGTATTAATTCTCTTTCTGCTACTTCTTGCGCGGCTTGATCTTCATTCTGCTGCTGCCAGTTTTGGTAGGCTTTCCAGCCTATACCACCGATTGCCGCTAAACTACCAATTTTTAAGGCAGAGCCTGTGACTCTTCGCCCAGCGCCTGTACCTAATAATAAAGCTAATACACCGACTGCAATAGCCCCTTTTTTGATGCCATCCATGGTTGCATCGCGTTGATCACCTGCTTGGGGTATTTGTAGTTTTTCTTCCGCGATGGTTTGACCTTTAGCTGCTAGGTCTTTACCTGTTTTAAGTATTTCATCAAGTAATGATTTTGTGTCCATTGGGTGACTCCTTGTTATGGGGTATAAATAGCTGTTAATTATTACTGTATGGGTTAACGGCTTGGAATTCAACTTTTATCAGCAGGCATAAGAAAGCCCGCAAATGCGGGCTTTCTTAAGAAGTTTAATTTTTATTAAAAATTAAACCGCTACGATGTTTTCTGCTTGAGGACCTTTCTGGCCATCTGTAACAGTGAACTCAACTTTTTGACCTTCGTTTAAAGTTTTGAAGCCATCACCTTGGATTGCGCTGAAATGAGCGAAAACGTCTGGTCCGTCTTCTTGTTCGATAAAGCCGAAGCCTTTAGATTCGTTGAACCATTTAACTGTTCCAGTAGTTGTAGACATAATTTTTTCCTAATATTTTCAAAATTTATATAATTTCCTTAGAGCATTTTACCGATTAATATCGAATAAAAAAGCCTAAGATTTGTGCTGAAGTGGTGTTGCTATGACTTATGAGAATCAGGACGAGGTATTAAATAAAGACTTCGAGATGGTGTTGCATAAATATAAAACGTACTTTCAAGCTACGGGGTATTATATACTACCCACTCCCTTAGTCAAACGCTTGCCAAATTAGTTCAAATTTATTTTTCTAGAACTTGTTTTACAAATGGCACAGTAATAACGGTTTTTTGGCGTAGACTCTCTTTGTCTAATTGATCAAGTATAGTCATTAATGACTCTATATCTCTAGGGTAACGGCGATATAAATAATCAATCACCCTGTCAGATAATTCAAAACCCCTTTGTTCTGCGCGTGCTTGTAATGCCTTTGGTTTGTCTTTATCGGTTAACGTTTGTAATTGATAACTGCCGCCCCAGATAAGCCTTGAGGCTAAGTCGGGGTAGATACAGTTAAGTTTGCGGGGGTTTTCTGTGCTGCTCATTAATAATCGTTGGTGTTTTTCACGTGTGTTATTAATTAGATTAAATAACGCTATTTCCCATTCTTTATTGCCAATAACACAGTCTATATCATCCAGTACAAGGAGTTGGGATTGCGATAAACCACTTAAAATATCAATACCCTGAGATTTGAATGTTTCGAGTGGTATATAACTGGCGCTAAAATTATCTTCAGTTGCTTGAGAGCAACAAGCTTGTAATAAATGGGTTTTTCCTGAATGTTGCGCCCCCCATAGGATATTTTGTTGGGGTGTTTTGGATGAGACAAACGATTGTAATATGCGAATGACTTGTGCATTGGGGCTTTTATCTTCTGTGTAATAAGAGTTAAAGCGTAAACCATCACGGAGGTTGATATTTAGGGTTAATTGTTGAGTCGACATGATATTTCTATTATGCGTTTTTTTCTGCGTTGTTGTTAGTAAGCATCTCATTTGCCATAAGTGTTTTCTCTTTATCGTTATAAAGATGGCTACTTTTATAGGATTTATTCAAATGCCGCATGACAACCGCAATAACTGCAAACACGGGTAATGCGAGTAATATCCCAAAAAAACCAAACAGCTGCCCACCTGCAAGTACCGCAAAGATAACGGCAACGGGATGTAAGCCAATACGATCTCCGACGAGCAACGGCGTTAATAGTGTACCTTCTATTGCTTGTGCAACCACAAACACGAGAATCACCCAAAGTAAATTAGTCGGGTCGTGTGTTTGTAGCATCACGGCAACGCCTGCGATTAAGATGCCTACCATTAATCCCATATAAGGAATGAAGCTTAATAAACCCGCTAATAGCCCAATCAATAGAGAAAACTCTAAGCCGACTATTTTTAGGCCAATGGCGTAGATTGTACCTAAAGCCAGCATTACTAGCATTTGTCCGCGCAAAAAAGCACCGAGTACTTCATTGGACTCTTTGGCCAACTGTGACACGGTGGGTTCAATGTTACGTGGTAACAAATCATGAATATAATCAACTAAGTTATCCCAGTCACGTAACAGATAAAAACTAATGACTGGAATTAAAAATAGGTTGGCTGCCCAACCCGCAACCACAAAACCAGAGTGAGTGACGGTTCTTATTAAGCTCTTAAAGAAGCCACCTGCGTTGGTAAATTGCTCAGAAAAAGACGTTTTTAATTGTTCAATTTCTAACGCGGGAATATTGATGCCAAAGGTCTTTTGTAAGGTAGGTTCAAAATTAAGCATCACCCAATCTATGTATCCTGGCGCTTTAGTAATCAAGAGTTTTACTTGGGATTCCAGTAATGGGATCAAAAAGAAGAAGAGGGGGACTAATAGTATAATAATCACCAGAAAAACGATACTGACTGAGAGCGTACGAGATAGTTTAAATTTTTCCAAACGATCAACTAGGGGATCACCTAAATAGGCAAGTAACGCGCCTGTTATAAAGGGCAACAAGATGGGTGCCAGCAAATATAACAGTACACAGAAAATAACGGCAATTGCCAACCAGAACCAGCGGGTGCTTTGTGTCATGTTTATTTTTCCCTTTTTGTGTTTTTAGCTAATTCGTTTTTAGTATTGTTAGACCAAATTACAATATAAGCAAGACCACTGATAATCGTAGTGATTGCGACCGCAAATTGCATGCCTTCTATCAACTGCCGAGGCAAGTTAGAGAAGGCTAAATGATACATAATCAACAGTATAAACAATATTTGCAGCGCCGTATTCACTTTACTGATAAACAGGGGCGACATTTCGAGTTTACGTGTTATCCATTGACACGCGCTTGCACCTAATAAAATGATAAGATCGCGACCAATAACCAAACAAATGAGCCAGATAGGGATAATCCCTTTATGCGCAAGGGATATGAAAATAACAATGAGTAACAGTTTGTCCGCGATGGGGTCAAGAAATGAACCTAAACGACTTTGCCAATTAAATACGCGTGCTAGAAATCCATCTAACGCATCGGAAACCCCAGCGATTAAAATTAAGATAAATGCATTTGCCCACGATTGATAATGTAACAGTAGAGCAATAGGGACGATCAGTAATATTCTAAATATACTGATAATGTTTGGGATATGATGCAATTCTTTACAACTCTCTTACAACAACCTAATTAGAACTTGAGACCTTTGCACGAGAGTATGGCGAGAGAAAAAATAGCGTAATTTTTCTTGTTTTTCTTAAGAATGAGGGTAATAGCAGGGCTATTGATCGAACTTTTATGGAAATCAGGGAGAATTTAAGCATTTTTAATCCGTCATATCTTTCGTGCAAAGGTCTCAAACTTATAACTCTAACACATCTTGCATGTCGTACACGCCACTCTGTTTGCCTGTGACCCATGTAGCAGAACGTACAGCACCTTTTGCAAAGGTCATGCGGCTGGATGCTTTATGGGTGATTTCTAGGCGTTCACCAATATCAGCAAACATCACCGTGTGTTCGCCGACAATATCGCCAGCGCGGATGGTTTGAAAACCGATGTCTTTTCTATTGCGTTCGCCTGTATCGCCTTCACGACAATACACTGCGTTTGCATCTAACGTGCGACCTAATGTTTTGGCAATTACTTCACCCATTTTAAGTGCTGTACCCGAGGGTGCATCTACTTTGTGACGATGATGTGCTTCAATAATTTCTATATCGACGCTATCGCCTAAAACCCGCGACGCAATTTCTAACAGTTTTAAACTAAGCGTAACACCGACACTGTAATTGGCGGCAAATACGATGGATATTTGTCGCCCTGCCGTTTGAATTTGCGCTTTTTCATCATCACTGAAACCAGTCGTACCGATGATCATGGATTTATTATTTTTAACGCACCAATCTAAGTGATTTAAGGTAGGAGCAGGGCGGGTGAAATCAATCAGCACATCAAAATCATTGGCAGCATCATCAAGGCTGGGCGCGATAATCACGTTATTTTTACCTAAACCCGCAACTTCGCCAGCATCGGCGCCAATTAAAGAGCTATCTGGGTGCTCGGTAGCAACACTTAATTGTGCATTTTTAGATTCTGCACAGGCTTCCATCAGAATCTTACCCATACGACCTGCTGCGCCTACAATTGCGATATTTAACATTGACTATTCCTTATTAAGTGATTGGTCTCACTTTAATTATTACATTTGTCTAAATAGCGTCATACCTGTGCAGGCAGGTATCCATGTTCGTGCAAAGTGCCATTCTGGCAGATGGATTCCCGTCTACACGGGAATGACAGTTATTTCCAATTATACCCTTAAGGAGAGCCTGATTAAGTCGATTAAATTTTAGCGTAGAAAAAACGGTCGCTATTTTTCATGAAGTGAGCTGGAATGGTTGTTCCCTTGTAGCGATCTTCGTGGAAAATATCGACAGTTCTGACAAGTTAAAAATAATTGGACTTGATCAGGTTCTCCTTAAACTATCCAGCCCTTCAGATTACCCCTTTTTTGCTTTAGTACAAGGCGAAGAATGTGAAGTGTAAAAGTGTACATGAGCAGTTTTCAACGCGGTAATAGAGCAAATAAAGGGGTAAGCTGATGGGCTTAGTCCTCCGTAGAGTCGAACCAGCCTTTAACATTGTCGAAGAATGATTTAGCTTTATTGCCCCAGCCGTGTTGTTGCGGGCTATGTTTCTCACCGCCTTTCGTTACTGCTGCTTCAAATTGTTCTAATAGTTTTTTCTGTTTGGCCGTTAAGTTAATGGGTGTTTCTACTTCTATCTTACACAGTAAATCGCCTGTCATATGACTGCGAACTGATTTTACGCCTTTGCCACGTAATCGAAATACTTTGCCTGTTTGTGTTTCTGGTGGGATTTTTAAACTAACTTCACCGCTTAATGTAGGGACTTTGATCGTACCGCCGAGCGTAGCTTGCGAAAAACGAATCGGCATTAAGCAGTGTAGATTATCACCTTCACGAGTAAATAACTCATGGTCTTTTAGATGCATTTGTACGTACAAATCCCCCGCAGAGCCACCATTTATACCTGCTTCGCCTTCGCCACTTAAGCGAATACGATCACCTGTATCAACACCTTCGGGAATTTTAACTTCAAGTGTTTTCTTCTCTTCTATACGGCCTTCACCATGACAATCACCGCAGGGATCAGAAATCATAGTGCCTGCACCCTGACAGTGCGGACAGGTTTGCTGGACTGAGAAAAACCCCTGTTGCATACGTACCTGACCCTGCCCCTGACAAGTGGCACAGGTTTCTGGCGTGCTACCTTCTTTTGCGCCAGAACCATCACAGGTTTCACAAGTTTTTTTAGTGGGGATACGAATATCAACCGAAGTACCAAATACCGCTTCTTCTAAGGTGAGTTCGAGATTGTATTGTAAATCACTACCACGATAAGCCGCTGTTGCACCGCCACCACCTTGGCGACTCCCGCCAAAAATATCTTCGAATATATCACCGAAGCCACCAAAACCACCGCCGGGATGCCCCCCCCCGCGTGATGGGTCTACACCCGCATGACCAAATTGATCATAAGCAGCGCGTTTTTGTGAGTCAGATAAAATCTCGTAGGCTTCTTTTACTTCTTTAAACTTATGCTCAGCTTCTTCATCATCAGGATTACGGTCAGGGTGAAACTTCATCGCCATACGACGATAAGCTTTCTTTAAATCACCCTCGCTACAGTTTTTTTGAACGCTGAGAATTTCGTAATAACATTGTTGAGACATTATAAAAATAATCCATATTTCTTAAACAAAAGAAGGTGCATAGGTATAAACCTATGCACCTTTAATAAAATTCTTCCCCCTTAGAAAAAGGGGGCAGAGGGGATTTAAATGGCAATTATTTGCTAAGCCTTTAAATCTCCCCAGCCCCTCTTTGTTAAAGAGGGGAGTTAGAAGATAAAATATTACGCTTTTTTATCAGCGTCTCCATCTTCTACTTCTTCAAACTCAGCATCGACAACATCATCATCTTCTGCTGTGTCGCCTGCATCTGCTGTTTCAGCACCTGCTTCGCCGCCAGCCGCCGCTTGCGCTAAGGTACCCGATGCTTCCATCAACTCTTGAGATTTTTTATCAATCAAGTCTTTGTCTTCACCTTGTATCGCTTCTTTAAGCGCTTCAACTAAAGCAATTACTTTGGTCTTCTCAGCTTCATCAACCTTATCTCCGTACTCCGCTAGTGATTTTTCAGTCGCATGTACTAAGCCATCTGCTTGGTTACGTGCATCCACTAACTCACGCGTCTTTTTATCTTCATCCGCATGCGCTTCAGCGTCTTTTACCATTGCTTCAACTTCTTCATCTGATAATCCAGAAGATGCTTTGATCTCGATTGATTGTTCTTTTCCTGTCGCCTTATCTTTAGCCGATACATTCAAAATACCGTTTGCATCAATATCTAAAGTAACTTCGATTTGTGGCTGGCCACGAGGAGCTGGGGGAATATCCGTTAAGTCAAAACGACCCAGCGATTTATTGCCCGAAGCCATCTCCCGCTCACCTTGTAACACATGAACCGTTACTGCATTTTGGTTGTCTTCTGCTGTAGAGAACGTCTGTTGTGCTTTTGTTGGAATCGTTGTGTTTTTCTCGATCAACTTAGTCATGACCGCACCCATTGTCTCGATACCTAATGACAATGGCGTTACATCTAATAAAAGTACGTCTGTAACACTTCCACCTAAAACACCGCCTTGAATCGCCGCACCTACTGCTACTGCTTCATCAGGGTTCACATCTTTACGTGGCTCTTTCCCGAAGAATTTTGTTACCGCTTCTTGAACCATTGGCATACGTGACTGGCCACCAACCAAAATCACATCACTAACGTCAGACACTTTCAAGCCCGAGTCTTTTAACGCTTTTTCACAAGGCTCAATCGTGCGCTTAACTAAATCTTCAACTAGAGACTCAAGCTTAGCACGCGTTACTTTAACGTTTAAGTGTTTTGGACCAGACGCGTCAGCCGTTACATAAGGTAAGTTCACGTCTGTTTGTGTTGCCGATGAAAGCTCGATCTTGGCTTTTTCTGCCGCTTCTTTTAGACGTTGAAGTGCGAGCGGATCATTATGTAGATCGACACTGTTATCTTTCTTGAACTCATCCGCCAAGAAATCAATAAGACGCATATCAAAGTCCTCACCACCAAGAAATGTATCACCGTTGGTTGCTAATACTTCAAACTGGTACTCGCCATCGATTTCTGCGATTTCGATAATGGATACGTCGAACGTTCCGCCACCTAAATCGTATACTGCAATCGTGCTATCGCCTGCTGCCTTATCCATGCCGTAAGCTAATGCTGCTGCTGTTGGCTCGTTGATAATACGTTTAACTTCTAAGCCCGCGATTTTACCGGCGTCTTTAGTTGCTTGACGTTGAGAATCATTAAAGTAAGCAGGTACGGTGACAACCGCTTCTGTTACGCTCTCCCCCAAGTAGTCTTCCGCATCTTTCTTCAATTTTTGAAGAATACGTGCTGATACTTCTGGCGGTGACATTTTCTTGCCATTTGCTTCAACCCATGCATCACCGTTGTCTGCTTTTACAATTTTGTAAGGCACAAGTTTGATGTCTTTTTGAACGGCTTCTTCATCAAAAGTACGACCGATCAAACGCTTAATCGCGTAGAGTGTATTTTCTGGATTAGTGACTGCCTGGCGCTTTGCTGGCGAACCGACCAAAACTTCATCATTAGCAAAGGCAACAATCGACGGCGTTGTGCGGTCGCCTTCTGCATTTTCGATAACTTTAGGCTTGTCACCTTCCATTACTGCGACACAGGAGTTTGTTGTTCCTAAATCAATTCCGATTATCTTTCCCATTGTTTGTTCCTCTTTTAGCGTTAAACGCTCTTTAATTTAATGTTGAATTAAATGTGTGGTTATCTTTTTGCTTATCAAGTGTTA
>DQUJ01000207.1 GCA_015662325.1 Leucothrix mucor
ATGCACGTTTTGATTTCACTCCAACCGCTTTCAAAAACGGTGATTTAAATAACGATGCGGGCGAAAATTCTGGCTCATGTAAATTGTTTTCATTTGCCAAATTACAAGGCTTGAATAAAGAACAAACCTTAGCCTGTTTCGGTGCTTATTATCGTGACGATGTTTTGCAGCATCCAGAAGATGATAATCACCAGAATATTCGTAATTTTATGAAAACAGATTGGTCGGGCATAAGCTTTGAAGGCAATGCGCTTTCTGAGAAAAGCTAGTTAATAGTTAAGCCACGCATCTATATTTCAGCCGCACATAAATCATCGGGTAAAACGACGCTTTCGATTGGTTTGTGTCGTGCGTTTCATCAACGTAATTTAAGCGTGCAACCCTTTAAAAAAGGCCCAGATTATATCGACCCTTTGTGGCTTGCTAAGGCGAGTGGTTTATCGACTGGCTTATCAAACGGTATTTACAAAGGCTGTCATAATCTAGATTTTAATACGATGAATGATGATGAGATCTTGCGGGTATTATCTCAGCAGAGCCAACGGGCTGACATGAGTATTATCGAAGGCAACAAAGGGCTTTACGATGGTGTAGCTTTAGATGGCAGTGATAGTAATGCAGCAATGGCAAAGCTGACAAAATCCCCTGTGATTTTGGTTATAGATACTCGCGGGGTTACGCGTGGTGTTGCTCCACTTTTGTTGGGTTATCAACAATTTGATAAAGACATTAATATTGCAGGCGTGATTTATAATATGTCATCCGGCGGGCGGCACGAGAAAAAAATACGTGCAATAACCGAGGCTTATACCGATATCCCCGTATTAGGCGTTGTAAAAAAGAACCTTTTGTTGGCGCTGGATGAGCGTCATTTAGGTTTAATGCCAAGCAATGAACACGAAGGCGCTGAGAAGAAAATTGATGAGATTGCATCCATCGTAGCGGATCAGGTGGATTTAGATGCGGTTTTAGCGGTTGCTAAAACGGCTGAAAAACTTGCGCTAAAACCCATTACATCGTCAATCAAATTGG
This sequence comes from Leucothrix mucor, assembly GCA_015662325.1. The sequence goes on from DQUJ01000207.1 coordinate 1,033, forward strand.
AAACAGAACAAAAAGTACGGATTGGTATTTGTGAAGATTCTGCCTGGGGATTTTATTACGTGGGTGACAAACAAGCGCTGACAGATGCGGGCGCAGAGTTAGTGCCTATCAACACGCTTATCGATGAAGGCTTGCCAGAGCTGGATGGTTTGTTCATCGGTGGTGGTTTTCCAGAAACCCATATGCAGGCTTTGGCAGATAATACCTCGATGCGTTATCAGATTAAACGCGCCATTGATGCAGGTTTACCAACCTATGCAGAATGCGGTGGTTTAATGTATTTATCACAAAGTCTACATTGGAATGGGCAATCCGCCCCAATGGTTGGTATTATCCCTAGTGATACGGTGATGCACAAGAAACCACAGGGTAGAGGCCATGTTGAGTTAGTTGAAACGGATGCGATGCCCTGGTCAAATGCTTGGTCGAGCGAGAGTGGCGTTTATAATGATGTTAAGCAAGACGTTAGCAAAAATGGGCAGGTAGCTGAACAGGTAATTAAAGCACATGAATTTCACTATTCTCGTTTAGAAAAACCCGATAGATTGCGTAAAAAAGGCACGTTTGCGTATAAAGTAAAACGCGGTGTTGGTATTACAGGCGAAGAAGATGGCTGGGTTTACAAGAATTTACTCGCGTCATATACGCATATGCGCGATACAGAAAACTACCGCTGGGCAAAACGATTTGTTGATTTTGTTCGTAAAAACAAAAATTAAATAGAAGTATAGGATTATAAAATGATTAAAATTTCAGATGATGCAGCGAAGCAGGTCGCCATTTCAATTGAGCAAATGGGTGATGATGTTATCCCGCTTAGAATTGCGATTAAAGTAATGGAAGATGGCGCGTTTCATTACAATATGGGCTTTGATGATAATACCCACGCGGGTGATAAAAACTTTGAAGAAAAGAATATTAAATTTGTTGTCGATATGGCGACCTTGCCATTAATCGGCGGCATGATGTTGGATTATGTAGAGATCGAAGGGAAACACGAGATTGTATTTTTAAACCCGAATGATCCTAACTACAAAGCACCTTCTGAATAACAGCTTTAGAATAACGCCAAATTATTGAAAGAATAGATTAGAGAACATGTCCCAAGAGAGCATTGCAAAAATATCGTTAGATAAAGTAGCGCTGACTCTCCCTAGCTATAGGGAAGAGGGTGGAGCAGTGCCAGAAGTAGAACAAAAGGCACATTTTAAATCTAAACAGCCAGACCCTCGCCAGCTAATTGAGTTTCCGTTGCTCGTGCGAGTAATGATGTTGCTATTGTTGATTGTGTTTATCATTATCGGGGCAACGTATTTTTGGGCGATTAATGCAGATCAAGTACCCGTCTGGGTTGCTCCTGCAATGACGGGCTTGTGGGTGTTTGCGGGCATGAGCGTGATCACGCTTTTTTACTGGATGTGGCGGCAGTTTAGTCGCTTTAGTAGCGATCTTTCGATATGGGCAAATCAATTATTGCAAGGTGACTTTTCATCACGAATGCCACTGCGTACGTTCCAATGTCCATCACGCGGCATTCGCGAACACATTAACGCGATAGCAACGGATTACGAGTCACTGGCGCATTTACAACAGCTAAGGTTGTCGCAACAAGCACGCCATATCGAACAGAAAAAACATTATTTAAGCGTGCTTTACGATGTAGCCGCAGCTATTAATAAATCCCATAGTTTAGAAGATTTACTGCAACGTTTTTTACACACGTTAACAACCGTCGTAAAAGCAAAAGCCGCTACGGTACGGTTATTGGATAAAGATGATCAAATGCGTTTAGTTGCTAGTATCGGCTTAAGTGACGACATTATAAAGCTAGAAGATACCTTGCCTGCGCCGACATGCTTGTGCGGGAAAGCACTGACTGATGCCAAAATCATGGTGAACTCCGATAGTAAACAATGTGGTCTAATCGCAGGAAAAGAATTTTTTGCAGAAGAAGACGACATAGATATGTTGGCGATTCCTTTGGAATACCGTGGAAAAACCTTGGGTGTTTATAATCTTTTTGTGCAAAGAGAAGAAAATGTATTTTTAGAAGATGAGCACGAATTATTAGAAAGTATTGGTCAGCATTTAGGTATGGCGATTGAAAAATCAGGCGTAGAATCCGATGCGCGGACCTTATCAATCATTGAAGAACGCACCCGTATGGCGCACGAATTACACGATTCTTTGGCGCAAACGCTGGCGAGTTTACGTTACAAAGTACGCTTATTTGATGATTCATTAAACCAAGGTAAAGAAGAGCTCATCTGGTCTGAGCTAGAAGGTTTAGAAAACACCATTGATGATGCCTATGCCGAATTGCGTAGTTTAATTACGCATTTTCGTGCGCCCATTGATGGCAAGGGCGTAGTGCGATCGGTGCAACGTATCAGTGATCGTTTTCGCCAAGAAACAGAACTGGATGTGTTCTATTATCATAATTGGGATTTAGAAGAGCTATCGCGCGATGCAGAAATAGAAGTCGTGCGCATTGTGCAAGAAGCACTGGCCAATATCCGTAAACATTCACAAGCGAGTAATGTGCGCATTCTGTTAAGCAGTACCGCAGAGGGCCATTGTAGTGTGTTAGTGGAAGATGACGGTATTGGCCTCCCTAAAAAGCGCAAAAAAATGAATAAAGAAACGGGAGAACATATTGGACTTTCGGTCATGCAAGAACGTGCTGATAGACTCAATGGCGAATTGCAAATAGACAGTGATGAAGGAGAAGGAACATTGGTACAATTAAACTTTGATGCACCGATGCACTCTCGAAATAAATCAAATACCGAATCTGTTGTGACTAATTTAGCTGATGTAACCCAAACTCATTAAGCCCTTGTGAAAACTTTTATAACCCTTGTAACTAACCTAAATAGTTAAAATATTATGAACGAACGTATATTACTTATCGACGACCACACTCTGTTTCGTGCAGGGTTATCTGATTTGCTAACACGTTGGGGAATAGAAGTTGCCGATGCTGTTGGAAGTGGACCCGAAGGCCTAAAGCGCGCTGCAGAATTAAAGCCAGATATTGTGTTACTGGATATGCGTATGCCAGAAATGGATGGTATTAGTGTGTTAAAAAAACTAAAGGAAATGGATGCTAAATTACCTGTTGCAATGTTAACGACCAGCAGTGATGAAAGTGATTTAGTCGGCGCATTACAAAACGGAGCACAGGGGTATCTACTTAAAGATATGGAACCTGATGAACTAGTGGTTGCGTTACGCGATATAATTGCAGGAAAGACAGTGGTAGCCCCCGATTTAGCCCCTGTGCTTGCCAGTGCATTACAAGCGAAAGATGCGCCCAAAGAAGAAAAAGAAGATCCTTTTGCGATACTGACACCGCGTGAATATGAAATTTTAACGCTATTGGCAGAAGGCCAGAGCAATAAAGTAATTGCACGAAATTTGGGTATTTCTGATGGCACAGTTAAATTACACGTAAAAGCAATTTTAAGAAAATTAAATATCAGCTCACGCATTACTGCCGCAGTTATGGCAGTAGAAAATGGTATTAAGAAAAGCCCCGCGATAACGCCACCACGCCGACCTTAATATTTAGATTTAAAACTTTTAATGATCTAGAAGTTTGATGTTTTTTATGGGCTTTTTTCAGAAGTAGAACATATCATGTTTTTGATAGCTTAATTGATACCATAAAAAAGCACGAATGATTATTCATTCGTGCTTTTTGCTTTAATTGTTATTTGGTTTAGTTTTGTTTGCGTGATTTAAAGCCAACAGTA
>DQUJ01000108.1 GCA_015662325.1 Leucothrix mucor
AATGCCGTAAAGCTTACTCTTATCTTATTAATCATTTTTTATCCATATACGAGGCACATTTAAGGGGGTTTAGCCTCAATTGCGGCGCATATTAGCAAACAGTGATTTACTAATAAATCTTTTTCTAATATTAATTTACTTTACCGCATAGATCCTATTTGTTAAATAGGATGAAACCTTCATAGATTACTGACAAAGTGGTGTCAGTAGCAGTGGCGCATAGTGAATTTAAGCGCTTAAAATACGTTTAAGTTCACGGATAATTTGGAGAGCATTACATGATATGAGCACTAAACGCCCGATGAAACAACAGGACAATTTTCGTGGAAGACTATTATTGCGCGGTTGAAACCGCATCGACGGGTTTTTCATCAGCCTCTATTAGCTCGGCAACCTCTTTTTTATTAACTTTTATTTTATCTGCCCACCATAAGCGAGCGCGTAATCCCCAACCACTGGTTAAGCCCACTTCGGTAAAACGGATATTGCCATCGCCATCTATAATATACGTTGTTGGTACACCGGTTACCCCAAACTGTTCTGCTAAATGGCTATTGCTATCAAGAATGGTTGGCCAATCTTCTATATTTTGTTGTTTCATGTGCTTTATGACTTCGGGCTTTTCTCCTGATTGATAAGCCACTGTCAGCACTTGCCAATCGTTTTTTATAGAAGATAAACTGCTTTCTTCAAACTTACAAAAGGGACACCATGTTGCCCAAAAATGCAGCAATAAAGGTTTTCCTTGGTAATCTTTAAGCGCAATTGGTTTTCCTGCTAATGTAATCGACTGAAAATCAGGCGCAACGCCCGAAACAAGGTCTTTTTGTTGCCACGCACGAATAGCAAAAACAAGCCCCGCTATAACTAATATTTCTAGTAACCAGCGTAACCAGCGACGCTTTTTTACGGGTTTGTTTTGTTTTTCTTTATTCATAGTTAAATAGCTACTTGTTTGCATTTTTAAAGGATGACAGCTTATCACATCACACATAATCTATGCTGAAGAACGCACTTTCAATAAACTTAACTTCACACATTTCTATCCCCTCCCCAACCCTCCCCTTGCTAAGGAGAACCTGATCAAGTCCAATTATTTAACTATTACAAACACAAAAAAGCCGTGGAAAACCACGGCTAATTTTTTAAACAAACTAAAACTAAATGTTATTGAATAATAGTCACAGTCACTGTCCCTGATCCATTATGTCCATGGTTATCATGAACGCCATAAAAGAACGTATCTGTACCTGATGTACCCAATATTGGTGTATAGCGAACTTTGCCATTTACTTTTTCCGTAATGCCTTGTCCTCCGCTATCTACTTGATCTAACACTAATGTATCACCATCGTCATCTGTATCATTTGCTAATACATCAATTAAGATAGATTCGCCTATTCTTACTGTTACATTCTCACTTTTAATAACAGGCGCACTATTGTTTCCATCAGTAGGGTCCGTTACCGAAATGGTTAATACGGTTTGATCTGTATGACCATGACCATCTGAAATAGTGTATATCATTGACATGCTACCTACTGTTCCATTCGGTGTATAAACAATCTTATTATTAACAATTCTTGCGCTTCCTGATTGTGGTTGCGTAACGTTTGTAATAGTGAGTACATCGCCATCTGGGTCAATATCATTTGCTACTACATCTACAGTAATTGCCGTATCTTTATCCGTACCTGGCGCATCTTCAACTGCATCTGGCGCTCTGTTTGGCACAGAAGGTGGTGTTGGCGGCGTTACTACATTAGCTGTTACTGAAATTGTAACGGTTGCTGTTGCTGTTTGACCATCTGCATTCTGCACACTATAACTAACCGTATCTGTACCAGTGAAACCATTATTAGGCACATATGATATTTGTCCGTTAATAACTTCTGCATAACTGTTTGCAGTTGCAGTCACACTAGCGATAGTTAAACCAGCAGTATCATTTGCTAATACATCAATTGAGATTGCTGTATTTTCAATGGTCGATGCGGTGTCATTATTTGCTACGGGTGTTGTGTCATTACGACCATTGCCGTTGTCATCATTTTCATCACCATCATTGGCACTAACCACAACTGTTACTTCTGCTGAGTCTTTATAACCCTTTGCATCTATAACCTCATACCAAAAGCTATCCGTTCCTACAAAACCTGTACTTGGGGTGTATTTGATACTACTACCCACTTTCACTGCAGTTCCATTACTGGGTGAATCAACATCACCAATGCTTAAACCAGTACCTGCATCATTTGCGAGTACCATGATTGATACTGATTCACCTGCATTTGTTGCAGCATTATCTACTGTCGCCTTTGTGCCGTTTGTAGGATCAGTTGACTCTTCAGGACACTCCACATTACAACCCGTACCTACATTAATCGTTACTGTTGCAGTTGATGTGTGACCATTACCATCCGAGATTGTGTAGGTAAATGTATCTGTACCCATGAACTTATCATCTGATTTATAGAGCATCTTGCCATTTGCAATAATTACAGAACCGTTTGCTGGTTGTGTAAAACCTTTTATTGCTAGGCTATCACCATCGTCATCACTGTCGTTTGATAGAACATTCACCGATACGGCTTGACCACTTTCTGTATTTGCTTGATCGTTAACAGCCACTGGCGCAACATTTGTTGCTGTGTTGTCTTCAACTTTAGCAATGCTAACGGAAACTGTTGCTGTATCAAATCCACCATTACCATCTAAGATAGTGTAAGAGAAACTGTCACGACCATAAAAACCTGCATTAGGTGTATAAGTAAGTTTGCCCCAAACATCTTGAGATACTCGACCGTTTGAGCCTTGTGTGAAGCTCTTAATACTTAATACATCGTTATCATTATCGCGATCATTTCTTAATACTGTAATCGTTACTGCTTGATTCATATCTGTAGATGCTGAATCATTTGCTGCAACTGGAGCACTGTTTACGTGGTCGTTGTCGCTGCCTGAATCATTATCATCTGAATCGTCATCGTGTGAATGATCATCGTCTGAGTCATCGTCATGTGAATGGTCATCTGAGTCATCGTCGTGTGAATGGCCGTCATCTGTGCCATCATCATGTGAATGATCATCGTTACCAGAATCATCAGTTGGGTCTGTTGGATCAGTAGGATCAATAATCACTTCACCTGCAACATTAATCGTCACGGTGCTATCTGCTGTATCCGTTCCATCAGAAACGGTGTAAGCAAACGTATCTGTTAATCCACACGCATCTGCATTCGGTGTGTATATAAGCTGACCTGCTGTGTTTTGCACAACGTTGCCATGTGCTGGTTGAGTGAAACTAGTAACCGTTAAAATGTCGTTTAAGTCTGCATCGGTATCATTGTTTACTACATCAATTGTCACAGGTGTTGTACACGCTGTTTCTGCATAATCAGGGTTTGCAACAGGTGCAACATTCACTACTGGCGCAATACCTACTGGGCTACCCGCTGTTGTAAAATACGTATTAACGCTACGGTTATGCTTAATGTTGTTACGTAATGCACGTTTGATCCATGCAGGTGATGATTGGATTACCTCTGTCTTCCAGATCACACGTGGAGCACCCGGTGCACCACTATCAATCAATACATTTTTGTAACCGGCTGGAACATTCTTAAAGCCTGTTGCAACGCGACGCGTTCCTGTTTGAACTTTCTGTTGCTCTGTACGGTAAGCAGTCTTATAAGATTTATACTCTGTTACGTATTCAATATCGACACGACGGTTCTTAAAACCTTGTGCAGGTGTATTAGGGTATTTAGGATGACCTTTACCTAAACCACGTGCAACTAATGTATCTGCTTTAAAGCCTTCCTTTACCAAGAAACTACGTACAGCTTTTGCACGTTGCTCTGATAAACGTTGATCGTATTTAGCATTACCTAATCCACAAGTATTACCCGTAATACGAATTGCGCCGCGGTAACCTTGTTTGCGGATTTCGTTAGCAATTTGCTTTAAACGTTTTTGAGCCGATGGAATTAGTTTTGCGCTATTAAGTTTAAAGAACGTTTGTCCTTCTAGTGCCATACTGGTTTTTACTAATTGCTTGTATGGCTTTTTAACTGTCTTAGTACCGTAAGTAGGTACATTTTTATACGTTGCTACACGCTTGTTAATTGGCTGACGTTCATAACGTGCTGGGCGAGAAACACCAGGCACTTCCATACGAACACGGCGGTATTTTCTGTCTGGCTGGTATACATCGCCACCAAAGTCATAGTGGTAACCTAAGTTTGCAGTTAGATCAGTATCATCAAACCCTGGAAGTTTTGTTCCACCATCTTTCTTAGATGCAGCAACATCTAAGCTTACGCTGTGTCCTGTACCTTTAAAGAATTTTTCAATGCCTGCTGATAAGGTTGTGTTTGTTGCATTATCTTCTGCTGCCTGTGTACCAAAAGCTGCGGCAACATCGTCACCCCATTCGTGATCAACACCTGCTCGTACACGCATGTTTGCGCTTTCAATAAATGTACCTACGCTACCACCTACACCCCAGTCGTATGCTTTTGTTGATACATCACGACCGTTGTGTTGTGTTAATGTTTTCTTCTTTCCAGAAAGGCCTTTACTTACGTGACCTTCCCAAAATAAATTTTCGTATTCTTGCCCGTAACCTGCGGTTGCTTTATCGTGATCTTCTCTATTTCGATCATAAGCAACAAATGCTTTATTAACGTGTGTTGCACGACCTGCTTTATCACGTGATACCCAGTTATGATTTAATTGTGCGCCGCCATCCTGTACTTCGCCATCATCAAGGTCAATACCACCCCATAATCCAACACTTGAAGCGCTGTTATCTGTTTCTGAAAAGATATGGTTTGCATCAATGCTCATATCGCCATCATCTGTAATA
>DQUJ01000034.1 GCA_015662325.1 Leucothrix mucor
AATCACAAAGTCTCTTTAATTAATTGAATTTAGTCGAAACATACCACACTATATAGCCATGACTCACGCATTAAAAATAAGCAATCTTAAAAAGACCTACGACAATGAATTTGTGGCGCTCAAAGGTATTGACCTTGAAGTAAAACAAGGTGATTTCTTTGCGTTGTTAGGCGCTAATGGCGCAGGAAAATCCACCACCATTGGCATCATTTCATCCTTGGTTAATCAAACATCAGGAAAAGTTGAGGTATTTGGTTACGATTTAGAAACCCAGCGCGAGCAAGTCAAACAGCAGATTGGCTTAGTACCTCAAGAATTTAACTTTAATATCTTTGAGCCAATCATAGAAATTATCATCAACCAAGGCGGTTATTACGGCATTGATCGAAACAGCGCAAAGAAACGTGCCGAAGAGTTACTAAAACTACTGGGTTTATGGGATAAGCGTAACGAAATCGCCAAAAATTTATCGGGCGGCATGAAACGTCGTTTAATGATCGCACGCGCTTTAATACATAGCCCTAAACTGTTGATTTTAGACGAGCCCACCGCAGGCGTTGATATTGAGATTAGACGTTCCATGTGGGAGTTGCTCACCCAACTTAATCAAGCAGGCACGACGATTATTCTCACCACCCATTATTTAGATGAAGCCGAAAGCCTGTGTCGTAATATCGCTATTATTAATAACGGCGAGGTTATAAAAAGCACCAGCATGAAAAAGCTACTTTCAGAATTACACACCGAAACCTTTGTGCTGGATTTAAAAGAGAATCTGTTAAGCCTGCCAGAAATAGAAGGCATCACTCTAAGGCAACGCGACCAACACACCTTAGAAGTAGATGTAGATAAAAGTCGATCACTCAATTTTCTATTCGAATCGTTGGATAAACACAATATTCGCGTCATGAGTATGCGCAATAAAAGCAATCGTTTGGAAGAGTTGTTTATGACGCTGGTGGAAGAAAGCAACGAGAATAAAACCAGCAATGACAGTATTCAGGAGACAACAAGCGCATGAATACCTCTCAAAAAATAACCGCTTTAAAAACCATTCTTATTAAAGAAATTCTGCGTTTTTCCAGAATTTGGGTACAAACTATTTTGCCACCTGCGATTACCATGTCGCTTTATTTTGTGATTTTTGGCAATCTAATCGGCAAAGCGATTGGAGAAATGGATGGGTTTACCTATATCGAATACATCATCCCCGGCTTGATTATGATGTCGGTCATCACCAATTCGTATTCCAATGTAGTGTCCTCTTTTTTTAGCGCGAAACTGCACGGCAATATTCAAGAAATGCTGATTTCACCCATCCCAAATTATATTATTCTACTGGGTTTTGTCGGCGGTGGAATGGCGCGCGGGTTATTAGTGGGTCTAGTTGTTACACTGGTATCACTTCTGTTTACAGATATGAATATTCAACACCCTATCATTACCGTTTTAATTGTAATTATGACATCCATGTTGTTTTCCATTGCAGGATTGATTAACGCGATTTACGCCAAAACCTTTGATGCGATTAATATCGTGCCTACTTTTATATTAACGCCACTCACCTATCTCGGTGGCGTTTTTTATTCGATTAATATGCTCTCTGAATTTTGGCAAACCCTATCGTTAGCCAACCCTATTTTATATATGGTGAATGGTTTTCGTTACGGCATATTAGGGCTATCAGATATTAACCCGATCGCTAGTTTTGCATTGATTATTGTATTTACTGCGATCTTGTTTGGATTTGCGATGCGGTTGTTGAATAAAGGCGTGGGGATACGTACTTAGTACTTAGCTCTAGTCTGTTTTAGCCACACACCCCGCCAACATTATTTAAACGTTAAGCAAGGGCTTAACGTTGATAAATAATACAGACTACTCACTCACTTAAGCCGTCAAACTAGCAAGTAAGGTTGGTAGCTGTTCGGGTAACTTATCAACATTATCGATAATCGTATAGTTATTCGCACCGAATATTCTTTTCACATAGTCATCCGCATTCGGATCAAGCGTTAAACACTAAGTAAGTACACCTAATCATCAATATTAACTTACGACTCGCA
>DQUJ01000143.1 GCA_015662325.1 Leucothrix mucor
TAAAGAATTAATCAATAATGTGTAGTGTGAGGACGCATTAGTCATTTTATCGTTTTATTTTAATTAATATAAGCTCATATTAATTGCAATTAAACGAATTTAACAGCATAAACCTAATCAACTGAATGGTTCTACTGATAAGGAAGACGATCGTATTCATTCTTAGTATAAGTGGTATTAGTATATAACTGACATAAAAAACCCACGATAAGTCGTGGGTAAGTTCTAAAATATTAGTTGGAGCTTTGTATTAAATGCCTTTACACTCTTCTGTAATATTAGATTTAATGCTTTTAATTTTTGATTTTCTTTGGGAGGCCGTTAAATTCGTCTTTTTACCAAACTGTTCCCATGTAACATTTTGATTGTTCTTTAGTAATTTGAGACTTTTTCTTTGCTCATTACAGTAATCAATCAATTGCTTAGTTGGTTTATTTGCCTCTTTTTTATCAGACGCATCATCATCATTTGTCTTTTCTGATTTCTCATCCGTTGATTTGCTTTCAACTGATTTTGAAGCAGGCTTATATTTGCCCGCAGAATTTTTTATTTTGTCTTCAATATTTTCTGCTTTAATTTTCTTATGCGTAGGAGGAGGAGTAGCAGTATAATGTACTTGACCAGATGCATCTTTCCATTTGTATATTTCAGCATGACTACTCATACTGAATGTCATACTAAAAGAAACGGCTAAAAAACTTGTTAGTGTTATTGTTTTTTTGTTCATTTTTATACCTTTATTGATACCTGCATCCATATGCATCAATTTATCAGATTTATAATTATAAGAATTTTGATTGTCTAATGTAGGGGTGATTTTATCATGTATCAACTAAAAATAGTAACTTGCGGCAATGCTTTAATCGTATTTGCACTACCATTAGTCTTAAATATAAAGTATTCCCCAAAATAAATGCGATTTGAAGCCATTCACACGACTATATAATGGCAAGATTACCTTTGTCTTCCAGCCATTGTTTACGATCCGATGCGCGTTTTTTAGCCAGCAACATATCCATTACTTTATTAGTTTGTTCGAGATCATCCATTGAGAGTTGGATTAAGCGGCGCGTATCAGGGTTCATGGTTGTTTCTCGCAACTGAAGCGGATTCATCTCACCTAAGCCTTTAAAGCGGGTAACCGATATTTTACCTTTGAGTTTTTCTGCTTTAATGCGATCTAGAATTGCATCACGTTCAACTTCATCTAAGGCGTATTCGACCTTTTTGCCAATATCTACACGATATAACGGTGGCATCGCAATATAAATATGCCCCGCTGTTACCAACGGCGCAAAATGTTTTACAAAGAGCGCACAGATCAACGTAGCGATGTGCGCGCCATCTGAGTCTGCATCGGCGAGTATGCAAACTTTACCGTAACGAAGTTCGTCAAGGTTGAGGGAATCTGGTTCTACTCCAATGGCAACGGATATATCGTGGATTTCATTAGAGGCTAACACCTGTGATGAATCTACTTCCCATGTGTTTAAAATTTTGCCTCGCAGCGGCATAATCGCCTGAAACTCACGACTACGTGCTTGTTTAGCAGAACCTCCAGCAGAATCACCTTCTACCAAAAATAGTTCTGTTTGATTTAAATCTTGGGAGCTACAATCGGCTAATTTACCGGGTAGTGCAGGGCCTGTTGCAATCTTTTTACGAATGACTTTCTTACTGGCACGACTGCGTTTTTGCGCATTGTTAATAATATGTTCTGCAATTAAATCACCCCTATCAGGGTGTTTATTTAGATACAAACTAAATGCATCTTTTATCACACCAGAAATAAAACTCGCGGCGGCGCGGGATGATAAACGTTCTTTGGTTTGCCCTGCAAATTGCGGATCCTGCATTTTGTATGACAAGATAAAACTAAGGCGATCCCAAATGTCGTCTGGCGAGAGTTTTAGACCACGCGGCATCAGGTTTCTAAATTCTGCAAAATCACGTAAAGCATCGGTTAGTCCTGTGCGAAGCCCATTGGTATGTGTGCCGCCTTGTACCGTAGGTATCAGGTTCACATAGCTTTCTTGAACCAATTCGCCACCTTCTGGCAGCCAACATAATGCCCATTCTGCTGATTCATTTTCACTTGTGAATTTACCTTGAAAGGGCTCTTCTGGCAGATTTACAAACTCTTTAACCGAATCAATTAAGTAGTCACGAATGCCGTCTTCAAAATACCATTCAGTTGTTTCGTTCTTGTCGGAACTAAGGCCTTCTTCGGTAAAAATGATGTGTAAACCGGGGCAAAGCACCGCTTTTGCACGTAGATTATGTTTAAGCTTTTTTACCGAGAATTTAACCGAATCAAAATATTGTGCATTAGGCCAAAAGTGCAGGGTAGTACCGGTGTTTTTCTTACCCACTTTACCAATGACTTCGAGTTCGGTTTCTTTATGTCCGTTTTCGAAGACCATTTCATATTCTTTGCCGTCACGTTTAATACGCACATTAAGAATAAGTGACAAGGCATTCACAACAGAAATACCCACACCGTGCAAGCCGCCCGAGAACTGATAGTTTTTATCCGAGAATTTACCGCCCGCATGTAAGGTCGCAAGAATCACTTCAACACCCGATACCTTCATTTCTGGATGAATATCAATAGGCATACCACGCCCGTTATCCGTGACAGAAAGCGAGCCATCAGCATATAAAGTGACAGTGATTTTATCCGCAAAACCTGCTAATGCTTCATCCACGCTGTTATCAATCACCTCTTGCGCTAGATGATTGGGTCGAGTTGTGTCGGTATACATACCAGGGCGTTTACGAACAGGGTCAAGACCGCTGAGGACCTCTATGGAGTCTGCGTTGTATTCATTGTTGTTATTTTTAACGCCTTTTTTGCTATTAGAATCAGACATTTGTTAGCCAATTATTTGTCATGAGATAAAAGACCTAAGGTAGCTTGAAAAGGGGTTGAGGTAAAGCTAAATAATAGTAAGAGATACAACAAACAACACCTATTTGTGTCGGATATTCCGTTTTGCAGATAATTCGTATATTAAAAAAGCTTAGTTCTCACTGATTTTGTTTCTCGCCTCGGTATCCCAAAATTAGGCGGTGTCATAAACAAGCGCAACGCATGGCATAGGAAAAGTCGATAAATTAGTGAGCTGTTAAGTTGTTGAGTTATAGCATCTTAGTAAGAAGGGACAAACATGAGTTAAACTAGTGTGATGTTAGTCATCTCTAATAATGTTTCCATCCCAGATAATGAAATTGAGTTATCAGCGATTCGCGCGCAAGGATCGGGTGGGCAAAATGTCAATAAAGTATCTTCTGCGATTCATTTACGTTTTGATATTAAAGCCTCATCTTTGCCAGAATTTTATAAAGAACGTTTGTTAAATCTAAAAGATAAGCGCATCACAAAAGAGGGTATTCTTGTGATTAAAGCGCAGAAGTTTCGCACCCAAGAAAAGAATAGGGCGGATGCACTGGCGCGTTTACAAGCATTAATTAAAACCGTTTCGACGGTGCAAAAAACACGGCGACCCACCAAGCCATCACGCAATGCCAAAAAGAAACGCATGGATAAAAAAAACCAGCGCAGTCACACTAAATCTTTACGTGGTCGGGTCGATAAAGATTAATCTGCCATTTCCAATTCTTCTGCAATCGCTGCAACACCCGCTTTAGCACAGGCTTCATCTGTTTTACCAGAAGGTGCGCCACTTACACCTACCGCACCATAAATTGTACCTGCTACGTTTATAACTACACCTCCAGCGCTCATTAGCACGCCATCAAACTGTCCAACGGCTGTCGTTTGGCGCGCCTCCATAATGGATGTGTCGGCACTGAAATTAGCCGCGGTATATGCTTTTGCTTTACTGATGCCGATAGATACGGGCGGCGCTAAAGAATCACGAATAACGGCCTGAACCGTTCCATTTTTATCAACAACAGTTGCTGTTGCTTGGTAGCCTTGTTTTCTACATTCGAGCATTGCCGCTTTTGCCACCGTGATTGCAGATTCGGCAGATAAGCGCTTGATAGAGACAGTGGGCGCTAGATCTTCTGCGAACAAAGGTATTGAAAAAATAGTTAATAAACCAGTGATAAGCGTTTTGGTGATCAGTGTCTTCATTATTTTATCCTCAATTATTTTTTAGTTTAGATTCGTAGAAAGCTCTCTAGTAGAATACGCTATTATTGCCATGATATTTATTAGTTATTTGAGATTTACGTTTTATGAAACACGCCCAAGCCAAAACCATCCACCTTAAAGATTATCAACAACCTGCCTTCTGGGTTGATACAGTTGATCTAGCGTTTGATCTGGAAGATGATCATGCCCTTGTTACTGCAACGGTTTTGTATCAGCGCAATAACGACTCTACGTTAGACACACTAGAGCTACTGGGTGAAGAGTTGGAATTACAAAGTATTTCAATCAATGGCTACGCGCTTTCAACAAATGATTACACGCTGGATGATGAAGGCTTGGCGCTAACGGATCTTGCCGATGAATTTACGCTTGAAATAGTCACTAAAATCTATCCACAAAAAAATACCTCGCTGGAAGGTTTGTATCAATCCAGTGGTAATTTTTGTACCCAGTGTGAAGCGCAAGGCTTTCGTAAGATTACCTACTTTTTAGATCGCCCTGATGTGATGGGCGTATTTACGACGACGATTCGTGCCGATAAAAAGAGCATTCCTGTGATGCTGTCTAATGGTAATTTAATTGATTCGGGCGACTTATCGGGTGAAGGGCAAAAAGGCAAACACTTTGCTAAATGGCAAGACCCGCATAAAAAACCCGCTTATTTGTTTGCGTTAGTCGCAGGTGATTTAGAGCACGTTAGCGATACATTCACAACAATGTCTGGGCGTGAGGTGACTTTAGAAATATACACTGAGGCACATAATATCGACAAGTGTGATCACGCCATGCAATCGCTTAAACGTGCGATGAAATGGGATGAAGAACGCTTCGGCTTAGAATACGATCTGGATATTTTTATGATCGTCGCGGTTGATGATTTTAATATGGGCGCGATGGAAAATAAGGGCTTGAATGTATTTAATTCTAAGCTGGTATTTGCCAG
Source organism: Leucothrix mucor (assembly GCA_015662325.1). The sequence goes on from DQUJ01000143.1 coordinate 5,067, forward strand.
CCCCGAAACGGCAACTGATATTGATTACATCAATATAGAAGCCGTAATAGGGCATGAATACTTCCATAACTGGACGGGCAATCGCGTTACCTGTCGTGATTGGTTTCAGCTGAGTTTAAAAGAAGGTTTAACCGTGTTTCGTGATCAGGAATTTACGGCTGATCTAAACAGCCGACCTGTTAAACGTATTGATGATGTACGTAGTTTACGCTCGTATCAATTTACAGAAGATGCCAGCCCAATGGCGCACCCGATTCGTCCGCAATCGTTTATGGAAATTAACAATTTCTACACCATGACAATCTATGAAAAAGGCGCAGAAGTCGTACGTTTATACAATACGTTACTAGGACAAGATGGCTTCCGCAAAGGCATTGATTTGTACTTTGAACGCCACGATGGTCAAGCGGTGACCACCGAAGACTTTTTAAGCGCAATGGCAGATGCAAACGGTGCTGATTTAAGCCAAATGCAGGTTTGGTACAATCAAGCAGGAACGCCCGTGGTAGATGTCACGATGGATTATGATGCCGATGCTAAAAGCTGCACGTTGCATTTTTCACAAAGTTGCCCAACCACACCAGAAGCGGATACCGATAAAAAACAGCCTTATCTAATCCCGATTAAATTAGGCTTAATAGATGAGAATGGCAAAGAATTATTAACCAAAACGATTGAGTTCACCCTGGCAGAACAAAGCTTCACCTTTGAAGGTGTTGCTAGTGAAACAAAGCCGCTACCATCATTGTTAAGAGATTTCTCTGCACCCGTTAAGCTCAATTACGCTTACAGCGTGGATGATAATATCTTCCTAATGCAACACGATAGCGATGATTTTAATCGCTGGGAAGCGAGCCAACGTTTGGCCAAATCACTCTTGCTAGAAATGTTAGATGCACGTGAGAAGGGGCAAGCGTTAGGCGTAGAACCCAAGGTAATAAATGCTTACCAACAGGTCTTGGAAGATGATCAACTCGACCCTGCATTACGTACCGAAGCGTTAGCATTACCATCTGAAACTGACCTTGTAGAAATGGTTGAAAATGCAGACCCAGAAGCAATACACGAAGTCCGTAAATTTTTACTCAATAGCATTGCCAATGGCTTGCGTTTGTCGTTCGAATCAACCTACGAAAATTTATATGCAGAAGGGCAAGGCGAATATTCAATCGACCCCGAAAGCATCGGCAAACGCCGCTTGAAAAACCTCTGCTTAAACTATTTAAGCCAAATAAATGACCCTTCGATACACGAACAAATCTACCAGCAGTTTACACAATCAAAAAACATGACCGATACGCTGGCGGGATTGGGCATATTATCCAATATCGACTGCCCACAACGCCAACAAGCCTTCGATGATTTTGAACAAAAATGGCAACACGATACCTTAGTAATGGACAAATGGTTTGTGATGCAAGCCATCTCCACCTTGCCAGACACGCTGGATAAGGTGAAAGCGTTAATGGAGCATAAATTATTCAGCATGAAAAACCCGAATAAGGTGCGTTCTTTATTGGGTGCTTTCTCGGGTAACTCGGTTAATTTCCATAAGGCCGATGGTTCGGGTTATGAATTTCATGCAGATAGGGTATTGGAATTGGATAAATTGAATCCACAGGTGGCTTCACGAATGGTACGGGCTTTGATGAATTGGCGACATTATGAAGCAGGGCGTTCTGGTTTGATGCGGGCGCAGTTGGAGCGGATTAAGGGGGTTGATGGTTTATCTGGAGATGTTTTTGAGATTGTTAGTAAGGCACTCTGATTTATACGTTAAAGGATTGTATCTAATTATTTAGAGAGAAAGTAATGCGCTATAACTCAACTGAAAGATTAGGATCAGCCAACCTAGGCGTTGAATTTTTATCTATCTAAACCCTTCATAATTACATAAACTACGCCTTCAAAAATCAAGAAGGCTTATTGAAATGGAACTCGATACACGGCAACTCTCTGATATTAAAAAGAATAGTGAGTATTTACGTCATCAAACAGATGTTGATACCTTAAAGAAAAGTATTGAGAGCATCGGTTTAATAAACCCGCTAACTATCAACAAAGAAAATGAATTATTGGCAGGTTCTCGACGTTTTCAGGCAATTTCTGAACTGGGTTGGAAAGAGGTTGATGTGCATGTAGTTGATCGTGATTTACTGCAACAGGAGTTAATTTCGATTGATGAAAACTTAGTGCGCGAGCCATTAAATCGACTGGAGTTAGAGAAGTGTTTAAATCGTGGTCGTGATATTTATGAGCAATTAAATCCTAGTGCTATCAAGATAGATATTTCTAACGAATCTTTAAACCCTGAAAATAAACTAAAAGATAAAGCACAAGAAAAGACAGATACCGACTCCTTTGCGGCCATTACTGCAGAGAAAACGGGTCTA
>DQUJ01000261.1 GCA_015662325.1 Leucothrix mucor
AGCCCATTTCGAGTGTAGATTGCATAGCTCTGTAATCTACATTATAACCTTATTTGCAGAGAAAACAAAATAATTTACATTAAGTTGTGTTTTGTAAGTCATTGCTAAATAAGAAAATATCAATTTATATGCTTTGTGTTAGTTGTGGGGATGTATAGAGAATAACGCTAGTTTGGTGCGTATAACGTCTTAAAACCCATAATAAATACCTTAATAATGGATTGGTAAGTGACATATTTGTTTGCTTCGCTGATAATGCGCTGTCTTATTTATTAGAATTGTGATGATTATGTCCGGTAAATTATTTATTCAAACACACGGTTGCCAAATGAACGAATACGATTCGGCAAAAATGCTGGATGTATTAAATGATTCTGAAGGCATGGAGTTAACCGATAATCCAGAAGAGGCGGATGTTTTATTATTAAACACCTGTTCCATTCGCGAAAAAGCGCAGGAAAAAGTATTCCACCAGCTGGGTCGCTGGCGAAAAATAAAAGAAAAAAATCCGAATGTAATTATTGGCGTGGGCGGTTGTGTGGCAAGCCAAGAAGGTGAGGATATTAAACGCCGCGCACCTGTTGTGGATGTGATTTTTGGGCCACAAACGTTGCACCGTTTACCAGAGATGGTTAAAGAAGCGAAACAATCCACGGATAGAAACGGATTCGTGATTGATACCTCTTTTCCTGAAATAGAAAAGTTTGACCATTTGCCCGAAGCAAAAGCCGATGGCGTGACTGCGTTTGTATCTATCATGGAAGGTTGTAGTAAATATTGTACCTTTTGTGTCGTGCCTTATACGCGTGGCGAAGAAATTTCCCGTCCCTTTGATGATGTGATTGCAGAAGTTGCCGAACTAGCTGAGCAGGGCGTACGTGAAGTTAACTTGCTAGGGCAAAATGTGAATGCTTATCGTGGCACAACGCACGAAGGGGATACTGCCGATTTAGCGTCATTGATTCATTATGTGGCAGCTGTCGAAGGTATTGAACGTATTCGTTATACCACTTCGCATCCAGTGGAATTTAGCGATAGCTTGATTCAAGCGTATGCTGAAGTGCCAGAATTGGTTGATCATTTGCATTTGCCAGTCCAGAGCGGATCAGATCGTATTTTAGCGGCAATGAAGCGCGGGCATATGGCGATAGAATACAAGCAAAAAATTAGAAAGTTGCGTGAGATTCGTCCTAATATAAGTCTTTCTTCTGATTTTATTATTGGTTTTCCAGGGGAAACGGATAAGGATTTTGAAGACACGATGAAGTTGATTGAAGATATTGGTTTTGATCACAGTTTTAGTTTTATCTACAGCGCAAGGCCAGGTACACCCGCAGCTTCTTTTACCGATGATGTGCCGATGGATGTGAAGAAGGCGCGCTTATATCGTCTGCAAGCCCGTATCACTGAAATGGAATATGAGATTAGCAAGAAGATGATTGGCACAACGGTTTCTGTTTTAGTCGATCGTGTTTCAGCTAAAAGTGATCTTGAAATTGCCGGTAAAACCGAAAACAACCGTACTGTGAACTTTGCGGCTGATAAGCGTTTAATTGGACAGTTTGTCGATGTGAAAATTACAGATGCAAACCCTAATTCATTACGAGGTGAGCTGGTTTCTTGAGAATTTATGCTATAATTACTTTGAGCTATTTTTGTCCGTCATTTCTTTCGTGCAAAGGTCTCATTTTCTTATAATGTATATGGAGATTATTTAAAGCTTGAGTGCAACATCTACAAAAACACCCGGCCCCGCCGTTAAGAACAGTTCTGGGCCAGATTCAGAGCCTAAACGACATGCCATTTCGTTCACTCTTGAACCCGAAAATAATGAACGCCTGACTAATTTGAGTGGCCAATTCGACCAACACTTCAAACAATTAGAAGCCCATTTTGACGTTGAAATTAATAACCGTGGTTTTAATTTTAAAATTAAAGGCGTGCCATCTCCTGTTCAACAAACCATCAATTTATTACAAGACTTGTATCGTGACACAGAAAAAGAAACATTAACGCCAGAGTCTATCCACTTGTATTTGCATGAATCTTCACAAGGGGCTAGTAGTGATGATGCTGATAAAAATGAAGCTAATCAATCAGCGACTATTCGTACAAAAAAGGGATTGATCCGTGGTAGAGGGCCGAATCAAAACTATTATATTCGCGGCATTCAATCGCATGATTTAACCTTTGGTATTGGCCCTGCGGGAACGGGTAAAACATATCTGGCGGTTGCCTGTGCGGTTGAGGCGTGGGAACGAAACGAAGTGCGGCGTATTATTCTGGTTAGACCTGCGGTAGAGGCGGGGGAGAAACTGGGTTTTTTACCGGGTGATTTATCCCAAAAAGTAGACCCTTATTTACGCCCAATGTACGACGCATTATATGAAATGCTGGGTTTTGAAACAGTGGATAAACTTATCGAAAAAAATGTGATTGAAGTTGCGCCATTGGCTTATATGCGTGGGCGTACGTTAAATGATTCATTTATCATTATGGATGAAGCGCAAAATACATCAATCGAACAAATGAAAATGTTTTTAACGCGTTTGGGTTTTGGCTCAACTGCTGTGGTAACGGGTGATATTACCCAGATTGATTTGCCTAAACACCAAACATCGGGCTTGAAGCACGTCATTAATATTTTGCAAGGTATTAAGAATATACGTTTTAGCTTCTTCCAATCAACGGATGTTGTGAGACATTCATTGGTGAAAAAAATTGTGGAAGCGTATGACGAAAATGGCGCTTGATCTGTGCTTGAATTAGATTTTCAAAA
>DQUJ01000101.1 GCA_015662325.1 Leucothrix mucor
TTACGCGACAATGGCTTCACCACGCACACTACTGATAATTGGCATAGCTTTATTAAGGACAAAAGCCACCCTATTTCTGTCACGATTGCCTCTATGGAAAAAGGTTTGTGGCTACAAAGCGCAGATCAAGATGCCGATCAGGCTTCGCTTGCAATCATCCCCGAAGCATTATTATTTGGCCAGCATGTTCGCCAGAAACGAAGCATGCGCAAACCCACGCGCGATGCCGATGCGATTATTCGCAACCTTACCGATCTTGCCATTGGCGATCCTGTAGTGCATGAAGAACACGGTGTGGGTCGTTATCAAGGTATGCAAAAAATCACCACAAGTGGCATTGAGCAAGAATTTATCATGCTCGAATACGCCAAAGGTTCTAAGTTGTACGTGCCGGTTGCTTCTTTACACCTTATCAGTCGTTATTCTGGCGTGAGTGCCGAACACGCACCTTTACATACCTTGGGCACAGAACACTGGGATAAAGTACGCAAAAAAGCGGCACAAAAAGCCCACGATATTGCTACTGAATTATTAGAAATCCACGCGCGTCGCGCTGCACAAAAAGGACACAACTTTCCTTTTAACGAATTAGAGTATCACGCCTTTGCGGATGCATTCCCGTTTGAAGAAACCCCCGATCAAGCACTTGCCATCGGCAAAGTAATCGAGGATATGATTTCGCCACAACCGATGGATCGCGTCACCTGTGGCGATGTAGGTTTTGGTAAAACAGAAGTCGCGATGCGCGCGACCTTCGTTGCAGCTAATGCAGGCAAACAGGTAGCAATCATCGCCCCGACCACACTATTAGTGCAACAACACACTAAAAACTTCCGTGATCGTTTTGCTGATTGGCCCTTTAAAATCGCCTCTTTGTCACGTTTCCATACACCTAAACAAACCCGTGAAACACTTGCACAAATGAAATCAGGTGAACTTGATATTGTCATCGGCACTCACAAACTCTTACAAAAAGATATAGAATTTAAAGACCTTGGTTTAGTCGTTATCGACGAAGAACACCGTTTTGGCGTACGCCACAAAGAACAGCTCAAGAAAATGCGCGCCAATGTAGACTTGCTCACACTCACCGCAACGCCTATTCCACGCACCTTGAACATGTCACTCTCTGGTTTACGTGATTTATCTATTATCGCCACGCCACCCACCCAACGTCATGCCATTAAAACCTTCGTTACCGAATGGGATAAAGCGATGATTCAAGAAGCCTGCGCACGTGAATTAGCCCGTGGCGGACAAATCTATTTTTTGCATAATGAAGTTAAATCCATTCAAAAAATGACCGATGATTTAAGCGCTATTTTACCCGACACTCAAGTACGGTTTGCTCATGGACAAATGCCCGAGCGCGAATTAGAAGGCATCATGCAGGACTTTTATCATCAACGTTTTCATATATTAGTTGCCACCACGATTATCGAAAGTGGCATCGACGTGCCCAATGCCAATACCATTATCATCAACCGTGCCGATAAATTGGGATTAGCACAGCTACACCAAATTAGAGGGCGTGTCGGTCGATCACATCATAAAGCCTACGCTTACTTAATTATCCCCAGTAAAAAGACACTTAAAGGTGATGCTAAAAAACGTTTAGAAGCAATAGAATCTCTTGAAGATTTAGGTGTTGGCTTCACTCTTGCCTCACACGATTTAGAAATTCGTGGCGCAGGTGAATTACTCGGTGATGATCAAAGCGGGCAGATGCAAGAAATCGGCTTTGCCATGTATAACGAATTACTGGAACGTGCGGTAAAAGCACTTAAATCTGGGCAGTTACCGCAACTGGATGGCAAAGAAAGTAGAACCTCCGTTGATCTTAGCGTACCCGCACTGATCCCAGATGATTACCTACCTGATGTGCATAACCGCTTAATCATGTACAAACGTATCGCCAGCGCAAAAGACAAAGAAGCGCTACGTGATTTGCGCGTAGAAATGATTGATCGTTTTGGCTTATTGCCCGAATCGGTTAATAACTTATTTGAAGTCACCCAGCTAAAACAAATTGCACAAAAAATCGGCATTATAAAACTGGATATGAACGAAGCCGGTGGACGTATATTATTTAATTCAAAACCCAATGTAGATCCAATTAAAATCATGGGCTTAGTACAACAAAAACCGTGGGCGTTTAAAATCAGCGGGCAAGACAAACTCAGTTTTGAATATGAGGATATGGAAACCGTAGAACAACGGGTTCAATGGATAAAGCGTCTTATTAATGACATTCAAGATCAACCATAAGAATATTAGCTCCCTTGAAAAAGAACAAATAGATTAGCTTAGTCGCCTGTTCGAATAACTGGGGTCAGGAATAACACCAAGAATTGTACAATCAGGCACGAGCATTGATAAGTATCACTTTCTAAGCTTGAGAGTAAACGCTTGCGATAGGACATTATGAAAATACCCTTTGGAAAATATAAAGGCAAGCCCATTGAGGTCTTAGAAAATGATCTAGGCTATGCAAAATGGATATTAGAACAGGCGTGGTTTGCACAAAAACATCCAGAATTGCATGAAGCTATTTTAACGTTGTATGAAGAACAATCCGAAGGTCAAGCAAGCAAGGCATTGGAAAGTAAAGAAAATTTCTTATTATCAATCGCATTAAAAAAAGAGAAAATTGAGTCTTATGACAATTATCCCTTCTCTTTGCCCGTAGTTAAAAATCTTGAGAGAACGTTACTGCATCCTCATGTTACTTATATCGTTGGGGAAAACGGAAGTGGAAAATCAACATTGCTGGAAGCATTAGCCATTTCACAAGGGTTTAATGCCGAAGGTGGAACGACTAATTTTAATTTTAGTACACGCACCTCTCATTCTGACTTGCATGAATACCTTCGTATTGCCAAAGGCTTAAAAAAACCGCGTACTGGTTTTTTTCTACGAGCAGAAAGTTTTTATAATGTGGCGACAGAAATTGAAAATTTGGGCGTGATTAATTCATACGGGTCAAAACCCCTACACGAACAATCTCACGGTGAAGCCTTTTTATCTTTAATGAAAAATAGATTTGGTGACAATGGTTTATATGTACTTGATGAGCCAGAAGCCGCGCTTTCTCCTAATCGGCAAATGTCGATATTAACGCTTATCCATGACCTGATTAAACAAGGATCACAGTTCATAATTTCAACGCATTCACCAATATTGCTTTCATACCCAAGTGCAACAATATATGAAATTGGTGATAGTGGACTGGAAGAAATAAGCTACGAAGAAACCAATACATTTAAGATTTCAAAGCAGTTTTTGAATAATTATGATGCGATGTTAGAGGTTTTATTGGAATAAGGAATCTTGAGCTTGTCGAATAAAAGCACGTCCTTGTTTTTTAGTTGACATCCCCATTGATATGAAAAACATATCACGACCCTCAAATACTCTTAATTCAGCCCCCATTGTCAATAGAAATCGTATGTATATTAGTAATAAACTAAGCTTCCAACAATTCTAGAACAATCCCTTCACCTAACGGTTCTTCACTTTCGCAAAAGTTAAACCTAGTTCCTTCATCACAATTTGCTTTGATGAATTTTATTTCAACCGTCCCCTCATCTCCAGGTTCAAAACTTTCTCTGTCAAGCAAGGTGTGAACATTCCAGATGTTTTTGTTTCTTCTAGCACATCAAATAATGGTCTATAGCCGCTAGTAAAAAGGGGCGTCCTTTTCCCTGCACCAGTATAAAGTTTGATCTGTGCTTTTACCCGAACCATCATTTAAACAACTGACTATAGTTAAACGGAGTTGAGCCGAAATGAGTAATATTTTTTTGATACTAACGAAAACAGGAAAAATAAGGAGGTGTCAGTTTAAATAAGAA
>DQUJ01000031.1 GCA_015662325.1 Leucothrix mucor
AGATTAATAATTGTACGATTATATTCTATAACTTCATCTTTAAATTTATCATAGCTATTTTTCACTTATCATCCTCCACTCTCCATTTTCCAGCCCATCAATCGTCCAAGACCCCACCCGATAACGAATCAAGCGTAATGTAGGGTAGCCAATTGCCGCTGTCATTCGTCGAACCTGACGGTTCTTGCCTTCGCTAATGGTTATTTCCAGCCAACTGTCGGGGATGCTTTGTCGAACCCGAACAGGCGGATTTCGTTCCCATAAAAGATAAGGTTCTTCCATTGTTGTTATTTTAGCAGGTTTAGTCATGCCGTCTTTTAGCTCAATTCCTGTCCGTAATTTAATTAAATCAGTCTCTTGTGGCTCGCCTTCTACTTGCACCCAGTATGTTTTACTCATTTTTTTATCGGGGTGGGCGATGCGGTGTTGCAGTTTTCCATCGTCGGTTAATATTAATAAACCTTCACTGTCTTTATCCAACCTGCCTGCGGCGTAGACGTTTTTTTCTTTAATATAATCAGCTAAAGTCGGGCGATTAGCCGCATCGGTAAATTGCGTGAGTACACCGAATGGTTTATTAAAAAGTATTATCTTGGACATAATGTGCAGAGTAACAGTAAACTACTCCTATGATTAAATTATCAGTGAAACAATTTATAGTTTTAGCTTGCAGTGTGTTTATGTTATCTGCCTGTGGTATTACCTCGCCTAAGATGAATAAGCAGTTGAGTGCCGCTCCAGTAGGCGTTAAATCCTTTCCTAAGCGCTCTAAAGACCTCACATTAATACTGACTTTTTCGGGTGGTGGTACGCGTGCGGCAGCACTTTCTTATGGTGTGTTAGAAGAGCTTAGAGATTCAAGAGTAAAAATAAACAATAAAAACAGCCGACTACTAGATGAAATAGATTTGATTTCTTCTGTGTCGGGTGGGAGCTTTACCTCGGCTTATTATGGTTTATTCGGTGATCGTATTTTTAAAGACTTCGAAAGAAAGTTTTTGAAAAGACGTGTACAAACGGAATTATTAAGACTGTCTTTGTTTAGCCCAAAAGCATGGATACGACTTGCACCTGCCTTATTTGAGCGCAGTGATTTAGCCGCAGACTACTATCATCGGACTATTTTCAGGAAGAAAACCTTTGCAGATATGCGAGAAGATGCACCCCGCATTGTGATTAACGCAACCGACCTTTCGCTTGGTCGAGGTTTTGCGTTTACGGATTATCATTTTAGCTGGATCTGTTCGAATTTAAATAGTTTTCCAGTAGGGCGCGCAGTGGCAGCTTCTTCCGCTGTTCCTGTGGTATTTTCACCGATTGCATTACGTAATTATTCTGGAAAAAACGGTTGCAAATATTCACCACTGGCTCGTTTAAATACAAAAATAGCCGATGGGGATATTACTGAAAAACGTCACAATCAAACGTTATCCATTCAAAAATATAACCAAGGCGAGCAGTATAAATATTTGCATTTGGTGGATGGGGGTGTATCGGATAATTTAGGAATACGTGCTTTATTGGATATGGTCGCATTTAATAAAAAGAATATGTGGCAGACATTAAAGGGGTTTAAATTAAGTGAAACCAAACAGTTAGACTTTTTAGTTGTGAATGCATCGAGCTTTGCAAACCCGTCTATTCCTAAAAATGCGGTTGCGCCTTCTACGGTTAAAGTCATAGATGCGACCACGACCATTCAATCAAATCAATACAATGTTGAAACGTTGGAATTATTGCGTAGCCAATTTCCACTGTGGAAAAAACAAGTAAAGCAGGGGCGTTGTAAAGAAAGCCCATCTCGTCATTGTGGCGATATTGAATTTAGTATTATTGAAGTAAATTTGGATGATTTAAAAGAGGATGAGCGAGAGGCACTTTTATATGTGCCAACATCGTTTGAGTTGCCACATGATACGGTTGATAAATTAAAAAAGGCGGGACATGATTTATTGAAACGCTCAGATGAATTTCAAAACTTATTAAAACGTTATAAAGAATAGTTATTTAAATGGAATTTATAAACCTAATTGGAAAGCGATTATATGGGTGCGCTTCGGCAAAGGATTATACTGATTGGGCTGAGGGCTTACTGCTTGATAATGCTGATGAAAATTCTGAGAATGTAGCCATCCTTGCAGGGATTGGCTTAGAGAAAGACCCAGACTCCGAAGAGGCAGAGTTTTATTTTCAAAAATCATTAAAAGATTTAGGGCTTACAATTCCTGATAAGCAAACCGCTTTAAATGACTACGCATCTTATCTTTGTAAGCAATTAATAAATAAGGAAATAGAGTCGGAGACTGCAGTGGAGTTGTTACAGGGTTTGCATTTTTATTCTGACTACGAGCCTATCTATAGTATATGGCATGAAATAAGTGATGATCTATGGGCGATTAATAATAACGACCAAGCTTATATAAATACGATAATGACTAAACATAATAAAGATGAGTTTCTTGCTGAAGTCGCTAGACAGTTTATTGTGCTATTGAAATTAAAACTACCCGATAATTTTTATAAACTCAGTGTTTGTACTGAATGTGGTTATATCGGCGAATCTACAACAAGGGAAAGAAACACGCCGGCTTTTTCCAACGGCTTTGTGAAAATGTTGCCAGACATGATCTTAAGGCTTTTTCCAGTTGAGCATGTGCGAGAAGCTACCTGTGCTAAATGTTTAAAGCCATTTCCAAAGACAATGAGTGATGTTGTTGCAAGAGAGTTTTTTATAAAGAGCCAGTAAGTTATTAAAAACTAGCAAGTTATTAATACCAGTAAGAATTAACCCACTTTACCAATCGCACAACTCACTACTGATTTTGCTTTACCTTTCAATGCTTCCAACCCTTCGACAGAACCCTGTTCTGGATAACCCATTGCAAGTAAGGCTTCAACCGCTGATGCACGTGTCGATTCATCATCAACATCAATGGTTACAATTTGATCTTCGATAGCAATATCGACATCGTTGATCCCCGTGGTTGCTTTCAGTTTTTTGGTAATGGTATTGGCACAACCGCCACAACGGATGTTTTCTACATTAATGCTGATTTTCATGGCTGACCTTTATGAAATAATAATCGAAATATAATCTAGATGTTAATCTATATTAATACCTATATGATAGGTGCAAAACCAGTTAAATCAAGGTTAGAATGCTTTTTTTAAGAAAAGCACAAGAAAATATGCAAGATTAATCGGAGAATCATTATGTCTAAAACCTTACCAAAATATCGTTCACACACCACCACTCAAGGTCGTAATATGGCGGGTGCTCGTGCGCTTTGGCGTGCTACGGGAATGAAAGATGATGATTTTAAAAAACCGATCATTGCAATCTCTAATTCATTTACGCAGTTTGTGCCAGGGCATGTGCACCTAAAAGACATGGGTCAGTTGGTCGCGCGTGAAATTGAAAAAGCAGGTGGTGTCGCAAAAGAATTTAATACCATTGCGGTCGATGACGGTATTGCGATGGGTCATGACGGTATGCTGTATAGCTTGCCTTCACGCGAGATTATCTCCGATTCGGTCGAATACATGGTGAATGCACATTGCGCCGATGCGTTGGTGTGTATTTCTAATTGCGACAAAATTACACCGGGCATGTTAAATGCGGCATTGCGTTTAAATATCCCTGTTATTTTTGTGTCTGGCGGGCCAATGGAGTCGGGCAAAAGCGTTATCAAGGATGAAGTTGTGCATCTTGATCTGGTTGATGCGATGGTTTCAGCGGCGGATGAAAGTGTATCTGATGAAGATGTGATGACCATGGAACGCTCGGCGTGCCCAACCTGTGGTTCGTGTTCGGGCATGTTTACTGCAAACTCGATGAACTGTTTAACCGAAGCGTTGGGCTTGTCTTTGCCGGGTAATGGTTCGATGTTAGCAACCCATGCGGATCGCGAAGAACTGTTTTTAGAAGCGGGCAGACAAATTGTAAAGCTCACTAAACGCTATTACGAAGAAGGTGACGAGAGTGCTTTGCCGCGTAATATCGCCAATTTTAAAGCCTTTGAAAATGCGATGTGTTTGGATATTACCATGGGCGGTTCAACCAATACGGTACTTCATTTACTCGCGGCGGCACATGAGGCAGAAGTGGATTTTACGATGGATGATATGGATCGTTTATCCAGAATCGTGCCTAATTTAAGCAAGGTTGCACCTGCAACGCAGTTATTTCATATGGAAGACGTGCATCGTGCGGGCGGTGTATTCCGTATTTTGGGCGAACTTGAACGTGCAGGCATGTTGCATACCGATTGTTCTACGGTGCATTCGGCAACCATGGGCGAAGCATTAGAAACATGGGATATTCGTCGTAACCCCAGTGATGCTGTTAAAACATTCTATCAAGCAGGCCCCGGAAATGTGCCGACACAAACGGCATTTAGCCAAAGCAAACGTTGGGAATCATTGGATGATGATGTTGTCAATGGTTGTGTTCGCGATTTTGAAAATGCCTATTCAAAAGATGGCGGTTTAGCGGTGTTGTACGGCAATATCGCCAAAGACGGTTGTATTGTAAAAACAGCAGGTGTGGATGATGATAACCTAGTGTTTTCGGGTAGAGCGCGTTTGTTTGAATCTCAAGATACCGCGGTTGAGGCGATATTGGCAGATGAGATTATTGCGGGTGATGTCGTGGTGATTATTTACGAAGGCCCCAAAGGCGGCCCCGGAATGCAAGAAATGTTGTATCCCACCAGCTACTTAAAATCAAAAGGTTTAGGTAAAGCCTGTGCCTTGATTACAGACGGACGCTTCTCTGGTGGTACATCGGGCTTGTCCATTGGGCATTGTTCGCCAGAAGCGGCAGAAGGCGGCGTAATTGGCTTAGTGGAAGAAGGTGATACGATTGATATTGATATTCCTAATAGAAGCATCGGAGTACGTTTAAGCGATGCGGAGTTGGATCAACGTCGTACAAAAATGGAAGCGAAAGGTAAAAAGGCTTGGAAAGCAGGGCCTCGTCCGCGCAATGTAACACAAGCACTTCGAGCCTATGCAGCAATGGCGACTTCGGCTGCAAAGGGAGCGGTACGGGATGTTTCTCAAGTAGAGAGGTAGTTTTGTATTGGTCGAAAGCAGATTTAATTGATGAGTTATTGGAATTATTAATTTCAATCGCTCGTGTATTTAGGAAAGGCTTTTGTGGATGGGATTGTGATGTGTCCGATCTTGGTTGGGTTGATTATGTCTTGTTACTGGTTTTCTTTTTTGTTGTGTTCTTGTTGACTAGAAAAGCCATTAATTACTTTTCCAAACCTAAAAAAGACTAAGTAGTTACTTGGGTTTGATCAAAGCTTCTTCAACAACACCTTAGAATTCCGCTGAAAATTATAAAGCGCTTTCTTTTTCTCGGGCAGGTCAGATACTTCGCCTTCTTCAAAGCCTCTTTCTTTAAACCAATCGACCGACTGTGTTGTTAGCACTAACAATTGTTTTAGTTTCTGTTCTTTTGCCTGTTGGCTAATGCGTTTAAGCAGGCGATCACCGCGTTGTCCACCGAAATAGTCAGGGTTTACGGCAAGACAGGCGAATTCGCCCATCGTTGAATCTGAGCTTGTGTAAAGCGCACCACAACCGATGATTTTCCCATCGCGTTCGATCACGCTGAATTTATTAATCTCGGTTTCTAACTGTTCGCGAGAACGTTTAATCAATGCACCTTTGGCTTCTAATGGCTCGATTAGGTCAATAATTCCACTCACATCTTCAAGTGTGGCTTGGCGTATATCTTCGTAAAGACTGCTGTTAAACATCGTGCCTACACCATCACGAGTATAAAGTTCTAGCAATAAACCGCCTTCGCTAGCGGCGCTGATTAAGTGAACACGCTCAACACCTTTGTTTAAGGTTTCTGCAATCTGTTTAAGCAGATGCGATTTTTTAGGATGTTGATCAATGTATTTATCGAGGTTCTTTAATTCGATTTCATCGGGCAGGGTGGCATCGTTTGCATCAATAAAAATAAGTTTATCTGCCTGTAATGATTTTGCGGTGGCACTGGCAACGTCTTCATAACGTAAATTATAGGCTTCACCTGAGGGTGAGAAACCTAATGATGAGAGTAATACAATATTGCCTGTGTCATTACCAACATCGAGTAATTTATTAATCAACTCTGCATTTATTTTACGCACTTTGCCCGTGTGCTGATAATCCGTACCGTTGTGAATCCCAATGGGTTGTGCCGTAATAAAATTGCCTGATAAAACCCCCAGACTTTCGTTAATAACAGGCGGCGTACTTAAAGCATGTGACAGTTGATTTTCAATTTCGACCCGCAGTGCGCCAATGGTTTGTTTGGCTATTTTTAAGGTAATATCATCGGTGACACGTAAATCATCGACCACTAAGATTTCATGGTTGATCTGTTCTAATTGCTGTTTGACCTGTTTCCGAGCGCCGTGTACCAACACAACTTGCACACCTAAGGCAGATAAAATCGCAACATCTTGCATCAAACTCGCAAAAGAGGGGTGCTCGATAATCTCGCCTTCAAATGCGATCACAAAGGTCTTGCCTCTGTGTAAATGTATGTAAGGTGC
>DQUJ01000217.1 GCA_015662325.1 Leucothrix mucor
GTATTGCTAGCGGCAATTCCTACCTTGGCGGCATCACGCATAGCTTATTATTTACAAATTCTCGTGACGCTCGTTCCCACTGTCATTTTATTGTTATTAAGCGCCGATAGCGGACACAGCATTTTAGCGGCAGCAATGATTGTGATGGCAGTAACGTTAGTGTTTGTAGCTGGCTACATTTATCATTTATTGTTTGAATTGCAAGGTGCTCAATTTGCTTTGCGTGATTTAGCCGATACAGACCAGCTGACACAAGTAGCCAATCGCCGTCATTTTGATCGTAGATTTAAAACGGAATGGCGACGTGCGATGCGCGAAAAAACGCCTATTTCTTTATTATTACTCGATGTCGATTACTTTAAAAAATACAACGATTCACTGGGGCATCAAGCAGGTGATGAATGTTTACAAATGATTTCTGCCAGCTTACGCAGTGTTACGCGTCGCCCTGCCGATTTAGCCGCACGTTACGGTGGTGAAGAGTTTGCCGTATTGCTGCCGGTCACTAAACTACAAGATGCAAAAATGCTGGCTGAGCGTTTACGCAATAAGATTGAAAACTTGAAAATCAATCATCCGAGATCAGAATTTAATGTTGTTACCGTCAGCATTGGTGTTTCTTGCTGTGAACCTGGCTGGGACTTTACTGGCGATACCCCCGAAGATGAGCAGGATGTTATTTTTCCTGCAATGTTAATTACTGCGGCAGATAACGCCATGTATGTTGCTAAACGCCAAGGTAGGAATCAAATTTCTGAACAAAGTTGTGGCGATCATAAAATGTCTGAAACGCTACAACAACATGCGAAAAATAGTGTAGTAGATGATACTATTGAGCAAGATGTCAAACCAAGTCCAACAGCAGATCCTGAACCTTTCAGGCCTTAAGGAGCCTCTGAATAAGTTTCATAAAATTCTTCTGGCTTACAAGGCATCAAATCCTAGGCGTGAGTTTTGAGAATGGTTATTCCCTTCGCAAAATTCGCAACAACGGAGGTGGTGCCTTATAAAACAGCCCTACTGGGGCTTAGCCAAGTTACCAACTTCTTCGTTATTGTTTTTTACCATAGAATAACTATGCAAAAAACAAATGTCTCAAACTTCGAAACTTGGCGTTACCAGAATTTATGAAACTTAATCTGAGGCTCCTTAAAAAACAATTATCAGATTGTCAGGGTTCTCAGCGTTTTTATTTTAGTAAAATAATTCAGCGGCTCGAACGCGATTCTAATAAAAGCACTGAAAATAAACGTTTTACAAACGACCTAAAAAGACTCCAAGAAAAAATTGAAGCATCAATCAAAAAACGCACTCAGCGTTTAAATGATTTACCCACTCCCGACTACCCCGATTTACCCGTTACACAGCGCCGTGCAGAAATAATTAAAACCATTGCCGATAACCAAGTCACCATTATTTGTGGTGAGACGGGATCGGGCAAAACGACTCAATTACCTAAAATGTGTTTAGAACTAGGTCGTGGTGTCGATGGCATTATTGGGCATACACAACCAAGGCGGTTAGCCGCTCGCAGTGTTGCCGCCAGAATTGCAGAAGAGCTCAAAACAGAAATAGGTTCTGTCGTGGGTTACAAAGTGCGCTTTCATGATCAAACCCGCGATGAAAGTTATATCAAGCTAATGACCGATGGTATTTTATTAGCCGAGATTCGTAACGACCGTTATCTTAATCAATACGACACGTTAATCATTGATGAAGCCCACGAACGCAGTCTAAATATTGATTTTTTACTAGGTTATTTGCGCTGGTTATTGCCACTACGCAAAGATCTAAAAATCATTATTACCTCGGCAACGATTGATCCTCAACGCTTTGCGGACCATTTTACATTTAACGGTAAAAAGGCACCGATTATTGAAGTATCGGGCAGAACCTATCCTGTAGAAATTCGTTATCACTCGCTCGTACCTGATAACAATCAGCCCATAAATGATGGCGGTGCTAACGAAGAAAGAGGCGGAGAAAAGAAAGAAAAGGATATGTTCCAAGCGATTGTCGATGCCAGTGATGAGCTAATGACAGAAGCGCGTGGTGATATTCTAATTTTTCTTTCGGGTGAGCGTGAAATTCGTGAAGCCACCGAAGCGTTGCGTAAACATCATAAACCCAGTGTTCAAATACTGCCTTTATTTGCGCGACTTTCCTCTGCGGAACAGAATAAAATATTCCATCCAAGCGGAGGAATGCGTATTATTTTGGCGACCAATGTGGCAGAAACATCGCTCACCGTTCCTGGTATTAAATATGTGATCGACACAGGTTTAGCGCGTATCTCCCGTTATTCTTGGCGCTCTCGGGTGCAACGTCTACCCATCGAGAAAATATCGCAAGCATCTGCAAATCAACGCTCAGGTCGTTGTGGTCGAACCAGTAACGGTATCGCGATTCGTCTTTATGCAGAAGATGATTTTGAAGCGCGCAATGAATTTACGCTACCCGAAATTCAACGCACTAATCTAGCCTCTGTTATTTTACAAATGGCATCGCTCAACTTGGGCGATGTTAGCCAGTTCCCTTATTTAGAAGCGCCTGATTCGGGCATGATTCGCGATGGTTATAAATTACTGTTTGAATTAAGTGCAGTCAATAAAGCCACAGGCGATAAGATTAAAATCACCCCAATAGGGCGAGAACTTGCGCGTTTGCCGATTGATCCGCGTTTAGGGCGCATGTTATTAGCTGCCAAAGACTTAGGCGTGATGAATGAAGTGCTAGTGATTGTAAGTGCGCTGTCTATCCAAGATGTACGCGAACGTCCGATGGATAAACAACAGGCATCTGATCAAAAACACAGTCGTTTTAAAGATGAAAATTCTGACTTTATTAGTTTGCTAAAGCTCTGGGATTATTATCATGATAAAAATGGCGAGTTATCGCAGGGGCAACTACGAAAATTATGTAAACGCGAATTTTTATCGTATATGCGATTGCGCGAATGGAACGAAACCTATCGTCAATTAAGAATGAGTTTGAAAGACTCTAAGTTCGAACTGGCTAAAGGCGGTAAAAACACAACAAAAAAAGCAAACAGCAAAGCTAAAATCAATAACGCTAAAACTAATAAAAAAGTTGAAGATAAAGAAGATAAATACCTAGCGCAATACGATGCAATCCACCAAAGTTTGCTCACTGGTTTATTAAGTAATATCGGCTTTAAGCAAGAAAACCAAGAATTTCAGGGTGCTAATAACCGAAAGTTTTTTATATTCCCTGCCTCGGCGTTACGCAAAAAATCACCCAAGTGGATTATGTCTGCAGAGATTGTCGAAACATCGCGTTTGTTCGCGCGCACCGTGGCAAAAATTCAGCCACAATGGGTAAGCTACACCGCAAAACATTTAATCAAATATCATTATAGCGAACCACGCTGGGAAAAACGCGCGGCACAGGTAGCAGCAGATGAACGCACCACGCTTTACGGCATTACCATTAATCCTAAAAAACGTATTAATTTTGGACCAATAGACAGCGTGGTCTCTCGCCAATTATTTATTCGTCATGCACTGGTGTATGGTGAATATAATTGCAACGCTGATTTCTTTGCACATAACCGCGCGTTGGTTGAAGAGGTCGAAAATCTAGAAGCCAAAGCGCGTCGCCGTGATATTTTGGTTGATGAAGAAATACTCTATGATTTCTACGACAAGCTAATCCCCGATAATATTTACAGTGGTCCTGCGTTTGAAAAATGGCGTAAGAATTTTGAGAAAAATAAGCCACAAGCCTTAATGCTAACGCGTGATTATTTAATGCAACGCGATGATTCGCACGTACAGGACGAGCAATACCCCGATCATATTAATGTTGCCGATATGTTGCTACCACTGACTTACCATTTTGAACCGGGCAAAGAAAATGATGGCGTTACCGTGCGTGTGCCAGCGGCGGCGTTAAATCAATTATCCAATCAACATTTTGATTATTTAGTACCCGGCATGTTGCAAGAAAAAGTCATCGCCTTTATTCGTGGCTTACCCAAGCAAGTGCGTAAACAATTTGTACCTGCGCCCGAATATGCCAATGCCTGCTTAGAGTCTTTAGATGATCATAATCAACCATTAGTGGCAACGATTGCCGAAGCGTTAAGACGTATGACAGGCAACCGTATTGATGCTGATTTACTACAAAATACCCAATTTGATGATCATCACCTCATGCGTTTTGAAGTGGTCGATGAAGCGGGCAAAGTAATTAAAACAGGGCGTGATGTAGCGTCGCTTCAACAAGCCATTGGCAATAAGGCAACGGCTAATTTCGCACAAGCTACAACCGAAAAAACAAGCGATACGATTGAACGCCAAGATATTCAACAATGGGATTTTGAAACACTGCCAGAAGAAGTACTGGTTGATTTATCGGGCATGAAAATTAAAGCGTGGCCAGCGTTGGTTGATAAGGGAAATTCAGTCGCAATTCAACTGTTTGATTCGCCCCAAAAAGCACAGCAACAAAATGGTTTATTACGATTGGTTTTATTGCATTTTAAACAAGAAGAAGCGGCAATGCTGAAATCCATCCCTGATATTCATACGCTGTGTTTAAAATATAATTCCACCGGAAAATGTGATGAACTTAAAGCAAGCATCGTTAAAAACGTCTTTCGTCTTACCTTTATTATAGACGATTGGCTTGCCAGAAAACACGGCAATGGCATAGATGAGGCTCAGTTTTTAAGCCATATTGAAAAGCATAAAGATAATCTACAAGCAACACAGAAGGAACTTTGCCAGCAATTAACCACGGTGCTTGCACTCAACCACGATATACGCAAACAGCTAAAAGGCAATATAGATTTACGCTTATTAGAAACGCTCAATGACATTAAAGATCAACTAGGCTCGCTGGTTTTCCCTGGGTTCTTAGATGATTTAAGTATGGATGAATTACGCCAATATCCGCGCTATTTAAAAGCGATACTAAAACGACTTGATAGATTATCGGGCGATGCAGACAAGGATCGCCCGCTATTTTTAGAAATACAACCCCTCTGGGATGATTATAAAAAACACATCAAAAAAAGTGGCAAAAATGCCAGCACACAAGAAATGCGCTGGATGTTAGAAGAACTTCGCGTATCGCTTTTTGCTCAAGACTTGGGTACAGCGTACCCTGTTTCGGTAAAGCGAGTAGCAAAGCGCTTTAATGAATTTAATAAAATAGGAAAATAAAATTATGTCTTTAGAAAACAAAGAAGGTCAAAAAATACCAAACGTTACTTTTCATACTCGCCAAAATAACGAGTGGGTAGATGTAACCACAGATGAATTATTCAACGGAAAAACGGTTATCGTCTTTTCATTACCTGGCGCATTTACGCCAACCTGTTCATCTGCACACGTGCCACGTTACAACCAATTATTAACTACATTTAAAGCTAATGGCGTTGATGAAATTATTTGTATGTCAGTCAATGATACTTTTGTAATGAACGAATGGCAGGCGGATCAAGGCGCTAACGATATTACTTTTATGCCCGATGGCAACGGTGAATTCTCGGAAGGCATGGGAATGCTAGTCGATAAAGATGATCTTGGTTTTGGTAAGCGTTCTTGGCGCTATTCAATGCTGGTTAAAGACGGCGTAGTGGATAAAATGTTTATCGAAGCAGATGTTGAAGGCGACCCGTTTGATGTCTCTGATGCAGATACGATGCTTAATTACATTGCTGCTGATGCAAAAATACCAGCGAGTGTTACGGTAATGGCAAGAAAAGGTTGCCCATTCTGCGCAAAAGCAAAAAAGATGCTAGACGATGCAGGCATGGAATACGAAGTGCTCATGATGGGTGACGATTATACGGACCGAAGCTTGCGCGCGATTGTCGGCTCATCTTCAGTGCCACAGGTGTTTATTAATGGTGATCATGTGGGTGGATCGACAGACCTAGCCGATTGGTTAAAAACATAAATAATTTGTACTAACCCGTTTGTACAAGTGCGAAAGCTTTCTCGTGCTTGTACAATACGATTCTTTTTAAAGGCGCATCTTTATCTATTGTTAACAACGTATGACGAAGTGCTTCTTTAAAAACAATCAATAAACAAGGAAATTCACATGAGCAATCACTACGACTTAATCGCAATCGGCGCTGGCAGTGGCGGATTATCCATTGCCGAGCGTGCCGCATCTTACGGTGCAAAAACGGCAGTGATCGAATCAACTGAATTAGGCGGCACCTGTGTAAACGTGGGTTGTGTACCTAAAAAAGTCATGTGGTACGGCGCAGGTGTTGCACAAGGCTTAAAAGATGCTCA
>DQUJ01000259.1 GCA_015662325.1 Leucothrix mucor
AAATCAGCGACACAGCGCATTTTCGGAATCCAACGTGCGAGGTTATTTCCTGTAAACAAACGACCTTCGTGTTCATTTTCGTGAACGCCATCATGAAATAACACCACACCATTGCGCCCTTTTCCAGAACACAGTTGATCCAATACATTATCTAATATCTTATCGCCGTGTTGAAATTTGCTATTCCAATCATACGCCGTCATTTCCCAACCTAAATGCTCAAAACCGTTTTTCTGTAACGCTTGCATTACTTGTGGTGCTTTCTTTTGATTAAACCAACCGTCACCATAAGGAAGCCTAAAGATAGGTGGCTCAGTTGTTAAAAACGGCTCAAGTATGCGACGTGAATGCGCAATCGTGGCATTGAGTTTATCAACAGGTAGTTCTGAATGATGATAGTGTTCATAACCGTGCGAACCAATATCATGCCCTTCGCGTTTAATACGTTTTAAGGTTGCTAAACGTTGCTGACAAAGCGTTGCTGATTTTGTACTCGCTTGGTATTTTCCGCAATCTACTTTATTGCCCAATATCAGAAACGTCGCTTTAATATTTTCGCGCTTTAGTATATCCAACACTTTTGGGGTGACGCTCCCGACACCATCATCAAAACTTAAATGCAGTTGATGCTTTTGTGCGGGGCAACTGTATTTTGCGCGAATGGCATTACAGTCTTCGCTGGCTATTACTTGAGTTGCAAGTAGCGGGCTACTAACAGCCAATAGTAGTAAAAATAAAGAAGAGCGTATTTTCATTTTAAAATCCATTTTATTAAATAATTTTTAACTACAGAAGGTCTCGGAGTACAAAAGAGAAAAGAGAGGCAACACCTAACCTTCTGAACTTATCCCCTCTCCTTAGCAAGGAGAGGGAGTGTTTAGCTTTTTTTAACTTCTGTACTCGGCATTGATTGTTACATATTCGTGAGACAAGTCCGAAGTCCAAACCGTTGCCTTCGCATCACCTGCATTTAACTGAATCCGAATGGTAATTTCATCCTTGTCCATTTCAGTCTGACCCTGTGATTCTTGATAAGTTTCTAATGGTTCACCTGCTTCTATTAATTGGGTTTCACCCAGCCATAACGATAGTTTACTGACATCTAAGTCTTTAACGGGTGTTTTACCAATCGCCATTAACAAACGCCCCCAGTTAGGATCACTCGCAAACAATGCGGTTTTAACTAAGGGTGAACGCGCTACAGAATAAGCGATTTCTTTGGCATAGTTATAATCAGGAGCGGCTTCGACTTCGATAGTCACAAACTTAGTCGCGCCTTCGGCATCACGAATCACTGCCTGTGCTAGTTCTTGGCATACCGCGCGAATAGTTTGAATAATTTGTTGTTGATCATCATCTGCGAGTTCATCTAAAACCACACCCGATTGACCTGTTGCCATCAAAATCAACGAATCATTAGTAGACGTATCGCCATCGACCGTAATGCTATTAAACGAATCCCTTACGGAGCAATTCAAAATACATTGTAGACTCGCATTATCAATCCCAGCATCGGTTGCTACATACGCTAACAGAGTCGCCATGTTTGGCTCGATCATACCTGCGCCTTTTACCATTCCAGTAAAAGTCACCTTTTTTCCATTTATTTCTAATGACTTACTCACACCTTTTAAGGTGGTATCGGTTGTCATAATGGCAGTCGCGGCTTGCATCCAGTTATCTTCTGAAAGCTTTTCGATTATATTTGGAACTTGCTCTACGATTTTCCAATAGGGTAATTGTTCACCGATAACACCTGTTGAAAACGGTAAAACACTATTCAACGCACTCATGGTTTCTTCGGCCACTTCAGCACAAATCATCTGCGCAGACGTTAACCCTTCTTCACCTGTTCCCGCATTTGCATTACCTGCATTAATAATCAAATAACGGATGCCTTCGGTGGTTTCTAAATGCTCTCGACACACGGTTACAGGCGCGGCACAAAATGCATTTTGGGTGAAAACACCTGCCACACTTGAGCCTTCTGCTAATTCAATAAGAGTAAGATCATCTCGGTCTTTATAACGGATATTCGCCTCAAGACAAGCAAGGCGAACGCCTTTGACGGGAGATAACGTAGTGGGAGCAACAAAATTTACAGCCATTTTACTCTATCCATAAATATTTCAAAGAACATAGGAACTCTCTATCCAAACTGCTCAGATTGCTTCTAAACGTTGTCAGATCAAAGCAAAAAATGAGAAGTTTACAAGTGTAAATGAGCATTTTTTAACGCTGAGATGGCGACGTTTAAGAGTGAGCTGTGCAACTCTACTACTATACGAGCTTGCCATGACATTGTTTGAACTTTTTGCCCGACCCACAGGGACAAGGATCGTTACGCCCGACTTTTTGATCTTGTCGCTGGAACGGTTTTAATGCCTCTGGCGTAAACTCATCAACGGCATCTGACATAGAAGGCTCTTGTGAAAGCGAACTTGCCGCCTCGTCGTGATTAAACTCCATTTCAGCCTGTTGTTCATGCTGTTGCTGGTGTTCTGCTTCAA
>DQUJ01000233.1 GCA_015662325.1 Leucothrix mucor
CTAAATAGAGACCTTTGCACGAGAGATATGACGGATTAAAAATGCTTAAATTCTCCCTGATTTCCATAAAAACAGGAAAAATTACGTAATTTTTACTCTCGCCATACTCTCGTGTAAAAGTCTCAAATAATAATAACCTAAGAGAAAACTTATGCTCGCTTTATCCACTGTTTCGATGCTGTTTATTGGCTTTTCTGTCATCAGTGCAGCGTTGTTGTTATTTTCTCACTTTAGCTGTGCTGAATATAAGGGAAGTTTGTTTCCTCGATTATCGGGAATGATTTTATTGTTAGGCTTGGCAAGTATCCAGTTGATGCATTTGTTCTATTCTGTCGATCTTTTTGAAAACGATAATTCAGGACTGGAGAATTCACGATTCTATGTAATGCTGTTATTTATTGTTGCGCCGTCATTCTATTTTTTCAGTAATCATTTATTAAAATTTGATACACAATATCAACACCGCTATTTATTACATTGTTTACCCTTGCTACTTAGTTTGTTTATCCCTAAGGACTACTTATATCCATGGGCTTTGTTGGCTTCTTTTCTTTTGGGTAGTCTTTATGTGGTAATGATTGCGTATAATTTGTATCAATTACGTTCTCAGCGCGAGCGCTTTAAGTTGGAGTTTTTAGGCTTGAGTGTTTTATTTATTATCGCCGTGATCGTTGTGTTACTGGGTTTTAGTATTCCACTGATATCCAGCCAGTTCTTTTTTAATGTGTACGCTTTATTAATTGGCATCGCTTTTTTTATTGCACAAGGGATTTTATTACGCACACCCAGTATTGCATCAGAAGTACAAGAAGCAGCTAAAGCGACCTATGCAGAATCTACATTAAAGCAGGTGGATACTGATGCGATGTTACACGCATTGGAAAAGATTGTGGTTCACGATAAGTTATATGCTAATGAAGAGCTTAATTTATCCATGCTTGCAGAACAATTAGACTTAAGTACCCATCAACTGTCGGAATTGATAAATACGCGTATGGATAAAAGTTTTTCACGTTATATTCGAGAGTTAAGAGTGGAAGAGGCGAGAAAAATGCTAGTTAATGAACCTAAAGCATCGGTGTTATCGGTTGGGATGTCGGTTGGTTTTACAACACAATCAAACTTTTATGCGGCTTTTAAAGAAATAGCGGGTATTGCGCCTGGACAATACCGTAAAGAAAATGCTTAAAAAGAAACTATAGCGATAGGTTATTGTTTGTTCGTGAAGTAGTAGGTGATTTTCAGACAATAAAAAAGCAACGTTACGTTGCTTTTTTATTGTCTGTTGCCGAACTGTGGTGAGTTCTAATAAGTTGAAAGCTCGAAACCAACACTCAACATATTAATATCAGAATCATCATTATCTGTTTCGATTCCAGGATATTGTTGCCATACAGCACGTAACTTGGTTGTATCGCTCAAACGCATTTTAACGCCAAGGCCGTAGGTAACACCGAAACCATCTTTGTCTTCATGGGTGTTATCGCTTTTCCAACGCATTGCTCCTACTTTAGCAAATACATCAAATCGTTCGGTTACCTGCATAGAGCCAACAGCATTAGCGGTGAAGGCAGATACATCTGAGTTTTCGCCGTTTTTATGTATATCGCCAAGGCTTACATAGCCTACTTCACCACTAAGCATATTAGTCAGTTGGTAGCCGCCAAATAATTTCCATGCAGTATCAGTATCTTCACAACCTGTTTCGCCATCACAGTAGCTACTAGCATCTGATGAGCCAATCGTTCCACCGATGTAATAAGGGTTCGATATTGCATTTCCTCCGTTGCTATTAGAGGTATTGTCTACATAGTTTTTAGTTGCGTTACCATAACTAAATGGCAGGTCTGCATAACTAGGCGCACTGGATAACAGTGAGAGTAAGCCAAGTGTTAACAAGGATTTATTTAGGTTGTTCATGATTTAGCCCTTAATTTGTAATGTTTTTTTGACCTTTGTTGTCTGTATATGTTCCCCCGTAACAAAGGTTTGATTTTATTTTTTTTGATTATAACTGATTTCATAAAGAGCGTCGAATGATCGAATGTAGCTATTTAGATTTTATTCAGATTTTTTGTAGGCAGCATGGATGTAAGAGACTATGGATATGTAAGAGAGCATGAGAGATAACAGCGTAATTATTATAGCGTTTTGTATGCACCAAACATACGTTTTCCTTGCAAGATAGTGCCCCGTGCCGTCAAATGAGTTGCATCGTATTTTTCTAAGCCGCGCATACTAAAA
Source organism: Leucothrix mucor (assembly GCA_015662325.1). The sequence continues at coordinate 2,245 of DQUJ01000233.1, forward strand.
AAAGTGATTGTTTTATCTTCCGCCGCGAGTTTTTTCTGTGCTTCTACTACTTGAGGTCGTAGTTGAACACGTGGGTGTTGCTCATCGAGGCTGAGTATCACAGGCAGGGTTGGATTTTTAATAATATTAGTACGCAGATGCTGTAGCATTTTTTTAAGATGCCAATAATATTCTTTTGCTAGCACATCGCTGTCTGCATCACTTTCACCCTGTATCCATACAATAGCACGCGGTGTTACAGTGTCGCCCTGTGCTTCAAGTTCTTTTATCGCAGTTTTGATGTTTTTAACCATGTCATCGTATAGCCCTTTTTTTCCTGGGCCTTTCCAATCCGTTTTTAGGCTACTACTGCCCGAACTGTATTTGAAAATAGCGGGGTTATAACCTGCGTTTAAAACGGCGCGAGCAAAGCTTACTTCGGGGCCAAAATGTCCTGTTCTAAAGTGCCCGGGTTGAGGCTTGAGTGTTTCCCATTTATTTCCAGTAGATCCATAATGAAGGGCTTTATAAAAAAAGGGGATTTGCATATCCAAACCCTTTGGGTCTTTTGGATATTGTGCCGCATCACTGCGCCAGCCTTGCATATTAGATTGGCCTGCCATGATGAATAAATCAAGATTCTCTGCAGAGAGTTGATGACTTGAAAAAAGTGTAAAAAATAAGATAAGAAATCGTTTCATAAGTAAATGTAATGTGCGCGCATAGAAGTGCCCTGCATTATGCCAGATTTTACAGGCTTGAGTAAGATCAAATATCCAGAAGAAAAATGAATGAGAGTTCATGTGCTAACTCTGCTATTTAGGCTGGAGTAAACCGCCCGTAACAAATAAATTGTACTTACCTCGTTAAACTTAGATAATCATGTCTATGCGATACTGCATTAACATTACGAGACTTAAATGCTAAAAATTATTACACCTATTTTACTTTTAGTGGGTGCTTTCTTTCTGGGTAAATATTTAATTGCTACAGGGCCAGAGCCTAAAAAAAGAACATCATCAGAACGTATTCAAGTTGTTGAAGTGATGCCGTTGGCAAGTAAAAATTACACCGTTGTTATAAACGCATCGGGAATTGTCAAAGCGGGCGTGCAAAGTAACTTAGTTTCTGAGGCTTCTGGAAAAGTGGTGAGTGTTTCTGATGCGTTTCAAGAAGGTGCTTATTTTAATAAAGACAGTGTGTTGGTCCAGATTGATAGAGAAAGTTATCTCAATGCGATTAGTATTGCAGAAAGTGATGTGGCGGCTAATAGAGCCAGCTTAAAGCAACTATTAGAAGAAGAAAAAAGTAGTTTACGCTCTATTCATCTTGCTAAGAAAAACCTGCTATTGGGCAAAAAGGAGGCAAACCGAGTACGAGGTTTGTGGAGTAAGCGCTTGATTGCACGTTCTTTATTAGATTCCGAAGAACAAAAAACCAATCAATTAGAGCAAAAAGTACAAGATTTACAAGGCAAACAAAACACCTATGCGAGTCGTCGTTTGGCTATACAGGCAAAAACAAATGCGTCGATGGCACGTTTAAAACAAGAAAAACTCAATCTTTCGCGCACCGTCATTAAAGCGCCGTATGCAGGGCGCGTGTTGATTAAGCAAGTTGATGTAGGTCAGTTTGTATCTAAAGGGAGTGTATTAGGTAATATTTACGCGACCGATTATGTCAATATCGAGTTGCCATTATCACTCAGCCAATATGAATTATTGGAAATGCCCGAGTCATTTAGAAATGGTGCAAACTCATCTGAGTCAAAGTCATCTAAAAAGAAATTCCCAAAAGTAACGTTTACTGCGGTAGGCAGTAACCGTGATGTTACATGGCAAGGAAAAGTGGTAAGAAGTAGTGCGTCTCTGAATGCAGAAAGCAGGCAAATAAATGTGATAGCACGTATTGATAATCCGTTTGATTATAAAAAGAACGCGAAGAAAGGCGCGACTGCACCCTTACGTATAGGTCAATATTTAAAGGCACGCATCAAAAGCAAAACCTTCAAAAAGGTGTTTGTGCTACCCCCTTCCACAGTGCGTCATAATAAAGAAATCTTATTATTGCGCGAGGGCAACGTTAATATTGTGCCTGTCACCGTATTATGGAATGCGCCTGATGCGTCTGTCGTTGTGCTTAATGAAAGCGCCTATCAGGAGGTTTTGAATGATAAGGTTAATTCAAATAAAGCAAAAACAGATCCTGCATTCACATTAGAAGGTAAGCAGTTGATTACAACCACACTGTCTCAGGCAGTTCAGGGGATGAAAGTAATTACGCTAGAGCAACAGCGCCTTAAAATTAAAGACTCGGCGGCAAAGAAGGCTGAGAAGAAAGCGGAAAAGAAGGCAGAAAAGAAGAACAAGCAATCATCGAAAGGTATGTTAAGCGGTGATTAAATGGTTCGTCAGAAACCCAGTGGCTGCCAATATTTTGATGATGGCGATTATTGCGTTCGGGCTTTATTCTCTGATAAAACGTATTCCCTTGGAAACATTTCCTGCGTTTGAACAAGATATTGTCAATATATCGGTTGTTTATGCTGGAGCAACACCATATGAAGTTGAGCAGGGAATCGTGATTCGTGTTGAAGATGCGATTGGCGATTTACCTGGCATAGAACGTATTTACAGCGATGCGACAGAAGGTCGTGCTGTGGTGCGTGTAGAAGTACGAAAACGTTACGATACCACTAAAGTTTTAAATCAAATCAAAACACGTATTGATGGCATCACCTCATTCCCAGATGACGCAGAACGCCCAGTGGTGGAACGTTTAATTCGGATTCGTGATGTTATTACCTTGGTGATTGTTCAAGATAGCAGTGGTGCTTTAACCGAGAATCAATCAGAGGTTCTATTACGCACCCACACTGAAAAAATTCGTGATGAAGTCCGTAGTTTACCTAATATCACACAGGTTTCTATGGGCGGTATTCGCCCTTGGGAAATCACCATTAATGTACCGCAAACATCCTTACAGAAATATGATTTGAGTTTAGATGATATTGCCAAAGTGATTCGTAATGCATCGCGCGATATTCCAGGGGGTACGATTAAAACAGAATCAGGCGATATTCTGGTACGCGCACTCGGTCAGGCCTATCGTAAAAACGATTTTGCTAATATCCGTGTTATTAGCCGTCGAAATGGAACCAGCATTCGTCTTTCTGATATAGCAACAATAGACGATGGTTTTAATGAGGATCCGTTGTTCAGCCGCTTTGATGGAAAACAAGCGGCTTTTATCAATATTGCCCGGGTCGGTGACCAAAATGCGATTGAGCTTGCGACAACCGTTAAAAAATATATTACAGAACGCTCTGATACTTTACCTGCAGGTTTAAGTCTAAGCTATTGGAAAGACAGTTCTAAAATTGTAAAAGCGCGCCTAAATACCCTGACCTATAGTTTGATTCAGGGTATCACTTTGGTGTTGTTATTACTGGCATTGTTTTTACGACCTGATTTAGCCTTTTGGGTGAGTATCGGCGTTCCGATAAGTTTTTTAGGTGCGCTTGCAGTAATGCCACAGTTTGATGTGACCTTAAATCTCGTCAGTATGTTTGGCTTTATTTTAGTCTTGGGAATAGTGGTGGATGATGCCATCGTCACGGGCGAGAATGTTTATTCTCATTTGCAAAAAACAGGGGATGGCGTAAAAGCCGCGATTGAAGGCACCAAAGAAATTGCCGTTCCTGTCACCTTTGGTGTGTTAACAACGGTCGCCGCATTTTTGCCATTATTGATGATTGAAGGTACGCGCGGTAAGATTTTCGCACAAATTCCACTTGTGGTTATTCCTGTTTTGATTTTTTCTTTGATTGAATCTAAGTTGGTTTTGCCTTCTCATTTACAACATATGAAGCTGCGTAAAGCGTCGGATAAATTAGGCTTTTTTACACGCTTTCAACAAAAAATAGCACGCAGTTTAGAACTTTTTATTAAACGTGTTTACAGTCCCTTTCTCAACGTTGCTTTAAATTGGCGTTATTTTACATTAGCCTTTTTCATTAGCTTGTTAATTGTATTGGTAGCCTTAGTGATGAGCGGGCGTTTTAAATATACATTCTTCCCACGTATTCAAAGTGAAATTGTTTCTGCAACGCTTGAAATGCCAGAAGGCACATCAATCGAAATCACCCAAAAATATGTTGATAAAATGGTGTCTGCGGCAGAGCAAATGCAACAAAAATATATTGAGGTAGGAGACCTTAATTATATTGAATTAGATGGGAAAAAAGCACCAGAAGAATTGATTGATTCGTTAAGAGAAGATGCTGAAATAAAAGAAATGATGGGAGAAAAGTTAATCCAGCATATTTTAGTGACGGTGGGCAGTAGCGGCAGTCGACCTCGGGCAGATACAACGGGAAGATCACATTTAGCGATGGTTACCTTTGAAACGATTCCGCCAGAAGATAGAATTTCAACAGTAACAAGTAAAGACCTAGTGAACGAATGGAGAGAATTGATAGGCCCCATTCCGGGTGTAAAACAACTGAGTTTTCGTGCAGAACTAGGGCACGGAGGGGAGCCGATTAATGTTCAATTAAAAGGGCATGATTTTGAAGTACTTGATAGCATTGCACAAAAAGTTAAACACAAGTTAGCAGAATATGATGGCTTATTTGATATTAAAAATAGCTACGAAGCAGGCAAAGATGAGGTGCAGTTACGTATTCGCCCCGAAGCAGAACAGCTGGGTTTAAACATAAGTACGTTGGGTTTACAGGTGCGTCATGCACTTTATGGTGCGGAAGCGCAACGAATTCAACGTAATCAATCAGAAATCAAAGTAATGGTACGTTCACCTAAGAATGAGCGTTATGCGTTGTCTGATTTACAAAACTTAAGAATACGCACCCCATCGAGTGATAATAATCAAACGGGTAGAAAAACAGATATTCCTTTAAATGAAGTAGCAGAAATCAAAATAGGGCGGGGTTCTTCCACCATTACACGGGTTGACCGACAACGTATAGTTAACATCACTGCCGATATTAACAAAGAACGCATCAATGCCAATAAAGTAGTGGCAGACTTTAAGGAATGGTTACCCACTATTTTAAAAGATCACCCAGAAGTGAGCTTTGATATGGAAGGTGAGCAGCGTGAACAACGTAAATTTGGTAAAAGTCTTGCGTTTGGTTTTGCTATTGCGCTAATCAGCATGTTTATCTTATTGGCAATTCCCTTTGGTTCTTTTACACAACCACTAATGGTGATGAGCATTATCCCCTTTAGTATCATCGGTGCTATTGGTGGACATGCCATCATGGGCTTGAGCTTAAGTATAAGTAGTGTAATGGGGCTACTTGCCTTGATTGGCGTTGTTGTAAACGATTCCTTAGTGTTAGTTGATTACACCAATAAACGCATTAAAGAGGGAATATCTGTGGCAAAGGCCATTCGCATTGCTGGGGGCGCACGTTTTAGACCTATTTTATTAACATCGCTGACGACGTTTGCAGGTTTAACCCCCCTTATTTTAGAAAAAAGCACGCAAGCACAGTTTTTAATACCGATGGCTGTTTCCTTAGGATTTGGTATTTTGTTTGCAACAATGCTTACGCTTGTTTTGATTCCTGTGTTTTATCTTATTGTGGAAGATATTAAAAATATACCGTCCAAACTGTTTGGCAAGAAAAGACAGTCAATATAAGGTCTCCTACCCGAGATTAATCCCAAAATATTGGAACGCCATATAAGTAAGTGTTGCAACTAACGCAGCTATCAACAGTGTCGCACCCATCTTTAGTAGTGTTGATGCGGGCTTTGCAGCATCTCCGTATTTATTTAAGCCTCTGCTTCCCGGTATTAACCAAAACAAAAGGAATGCAAGGGGGATAACAATTAACAAAGAAAACCAACCACTGACATTGATATCGTGGCACCGTTGAATGGTTAATTGGATTAAAACAACAAGCGCACTTACTATTCCAATCGCAAGCAGTAAATAAGCTGCCATACTTCCTACAGCGCCAAACTTTCCAGCAACACCTGCCAGTGCAGCCATCACCCAAAAGAATAAAAAAGGCACCATCAATGAGTAAAAGAAATAGGCAAAGCGCCCAATGCGTCTTTTAGTCGAAAAAATATTAAGTTTGCTATAACGCTGAAACGATACTTTCTGAGTAGGATCGTTAGATTGATAAGCGTTAATTCCGGGTGAGGTCATTCCAGATTGTGTCGATGCAGTAATCCCTGACATTGTAATTCTCCATTTTTAAAATTAGATTTATTGAGTTATAAATAGTCGTGGATAGAGTCTGGCATATTCATACGAGTAGAAAATATCTAAGCAGATAAACGTGACGAATTTAAAGCGCAATGAAATAAAGATAAAAATACAAGGCATAAAAAAACCGCCGAACGTGAATTCGGCGGTTTTTTTATAATCTAGTGTTTGTATCTAAATATACAAAACAGGCTTCAAATAGTCTTAGATTATTTTCCAGCAGGCATTGTTGCAGTAGGTGCAGTTGCTGTTGGAGCAGTAGCTGCAGGAGCAGTTGCCGCAGACTGTGCTTTTTGGTAAGCCGCCGCTAATGCTTTTTGTTGCTCTGCAATTTGCTTAGCCATAGTTTCGTAATGTTTACGCTGAGCGTCCATCTGTGCTTGCATCTGTTGGAAAGAAGGTGCTGCATAACCAGGCGCCATCATACGTGTTTGTGGTATTTGACCCTGTGGCATTTGCATACGCGCTTGAGGCATCTGCATACGCTGTTGTGGCATACGTGCTTGAGGCATTTTCATCTGTGGAGCAGATGCATTGTTGTTACCAAAAGGCATAGATATTCCGCTGCCGTTGTTGTTCCAAGGCATAGACATTCCGCTGCCGTTGTTGTTCCAAGGCATAGACATTCCGCCGCCATTGTTGCTAAAAGGCATTTTCATTCCACTGCCATTATTGTTGCCCCAAGGCATATTAGAATCATTACCCGTTCCTTTACCCTCGCCTTTTGCATTGCCTGCTACGTTTCCAGCAGTGTTACCGTTACCTGCCGCGTTTGCAGCTGTGTTACCAGCGCCTTGACCGTTACCGCTTACGTTACCAGCAGTGTCCATATCAGTCTTGCCTTTACCTTTAAACGTAATGCTGAAGTCAACTTCGCCGTCTGCGTCGCCTTTACCTGTTCCCCAGCCTTGGCCAGTTCCTTGTGCATTACCCGCGCCGTTACCAGCACCTTGGCTGTTACCTGCTGCGTTGCCGTAACCTTGACCAGATCCGTTACCGTTGTTCCATCCGTCCCACCAATCTGCTGATGCTGTTGCAGAAAGTGTTAAAAGTGCTGCTGCTGTTAATTTTGCTAAATGTAATTTCATTTTATATCTCCTAGCGATATTTTTTAAAAAGGGTTTTACCAGTAGTTATTTCTAACTAGACTTAATTTAGAGACAACTTAAGTATATGCTAATATACTAATGTATGGTTTGCAAGTAATTCGATAGAAATAAAGCTTATATATCCCTTAAGGTAGGGGTTATCTATGCAGTTTAGGATAGTTATACTAGTTATACTATTTTAAACTGGGGGAATTATGACCATTTCATCACTAATGCTAGATCTTAATAGTACTGCGGTAACACAAGAAGAGAAAGAAATATTACAACACCCGATGGTAGGGGGGGTGATTCTGTTTACACGTAATTATGAGTCAGCCGAACAACTTGATCATTTAGTGAAAGATATTAGGGCTTCAACCGATAATGAATTATTGATTAGTGTTGATCACGAAGGTGGTCGTGTGCAGCGTTTTCGTCAAGAGTTTTCAGTATTACCTGCGGTTGGTCGTTTATGTGAAGATGATCAAGTCGGTCAATCTAATCTACAAAAATCCTATCATCATGGCTGGTTAATGGCGGCAGAAGTAAGAGCGATGGGGATTGATTTTAGCTTTGCGCCCGTGCTGGATGTGAATTACGGCGTGAGTGAAGTGATCGGTGATCGTTCGTTTAATCGTGACCCAAACGTAATTGTGCAACTTGCAACACAGTATATAGAAGGGATGAGAGCCGCAGGAATGGCATCGACAGGGAAACATTTTCCGGGGCACGGCGCGGTAATAGAAGATTCGCACCATGAAATCCCCAGAGATTTGCGTTCAAAAGAGGATATTTGGGGTGCTGATATTATTCCGTTTAAAAAGCTGGTGAGTGCAGGGCTAGATGCAGTAATGCCAGCGCACGTTATTTATTCTGAGCTAGATGAAAACCCTGCAGGTTTTTCTCGCTATTGGTTACAAGATATTCTGCGTAAAGAACTCGCGTTTGATGGCGTTATTTTTAGTGACGATTTAACAATGGAAGGCGCATCCTTTATTGGTGGTTTTACCGAACGTGCAGAAGCTGCGATGGATGCAGGTTGCGACATGATTTTAGTGTGTAATGATCGTGCAGGAGCGACGGAGGTGTTGGATAATGCTAAATTTAAACAGTCTGCACAGTCATCACAACGTTTAAAACGAATGGTGGGGGAAACCTTTATGAATCGTAGCGCGTTATTGGATAGTAAACTTTGGGCAGAAGCGGTAGAAGACGTGACCGTAATTGTATAAATGACACCGCAACTGTATAAATGCATCTGGACTCGAAACCAATGCGGTTTTTGATGACTGTTTAGTCTATGCTCGTATTGTGATATTAACTAGAGATTGATAACTAATAATGAATAAGCAACCCGTTTATTTAAATCTATTAAAAATAAAGTTACCACTGCCAGGGATTGTTTCATTCGCACATAGAATAAGCGGTATCCTATTGTTTTTGGCGATACCTTTATGTATTTATCTATTGCAACGCTCGTTGCAAACAGAAGTAGACTTTAATAATTCTATTGAGTTGTTAAACCATCCTGTGATGATACTTTTGCAAGTGGTTATCGTTGGGTCTTTGTTATACCACCTGTTTGCAGGCATTCGTTTTTTATTGATGGATATTGATATAGGGCTAGAGAAAAAATCAGCCGAACGCTCTTCTTGGATGGTGATTTTGGCAACATTGCTTAGTTGTCTTTTATTTTCATATATTCGTTTTTTTTAGGAAAAGTAAATGAGTGGTTTTTCAGCATGGTTAACACAGCGATTGTCCGCTATTTATATGGCGATTTTTATTGTGGTTGCCATCGTTTGGGCATTGACTACGGATATTAACTATACAATTTGGCAATCAGGCTTTGAAACTACCGTAGTTAAATTAGCTGTCTTATTATTCGGTTTAAGCCTATTAATGCATGCTTGGATTGGCTTGCGTGATGTGTTGATAGATTATATTCACCCGATAGGTTTGAGATTAACGATGATGACATTATTGGCATTGTTTTTATTGGCGAATGGCTTTTGGCTACTGTCGGTTTTATGGGGGA
>DQUJ01000223.1 GCA_015662325.1 Leucothrix mucor
AGCGGGACAACGAAGATGATGCCTTATAGGTTACCCTGCGGGGCTTAGCCAAGCTCCCAATTTCCTCGTTATTTGTTTTTACCATAGAATAACTATGCAAAAAACACATGTCTCGAACTTGGAAACTTGGCGTTCCCAAAATTTATGGGGCTTGTTCAGAGGTGCCTTAAATATGAAATTATCATCACACTAGCACAAATACTTCTTTATATTGATCATATAAGCGTTAAAATATTCATAATTACATAATGATGTTTAAAATATATACAACTATGAAAATAGCAATTGCAGGTACAGGTTACGTAGGGCTTTCTAATGGCGTATTACTCGCGCAACACAATGAAGTTATCGCTTTAGATATCGATCCACACAAGGTTGACCTGCTTAACGATAAAATATCGCCGATTGCAGATATTGAAATTGAAGACTATTTAAAAAACAAGCCTCTAAATTTCAAAGCCACTCTTAATAAAGAAGAAGCGTACAATAATGCTGACTTCGTTATTATCGCCACACCTACCGATTACGACACAGAATCAAATACATTCAATACAGGTTCTGTGGAATCCGTTATTAAAGATGTGATTAAAATTAACCCCGATGCGGTGATGATTATTAAATCAACCGTACCCGTTGGCTACACTAAGCATATAAAAGAAAAGCTTAAAACTAATAATATTATCTTCTCCCCAGAATTTTTAAGAGAAGGCAAAGCACTTTACGATAACCTCCACCCGTCTCGCATTATTGTTGGCGAACAATCACCCCGTGCAGAAACATTTGCACAGTTATTAAAAGAAGGTGCTATTAAGGAAGAGATCGAGATTCTGTTTACCGACTCAACCGAAGCCGAAGCCATTAAATTATTTTCTAATACTTACCTTGCGATGCGCGTCGCCTACTTTAATGAATTAGATACCTATGCACAGGTTCATAACTTAGATACAAAACAAATAATAGAAGGCGTTGGCTTAGACCCACGTATTGGCAATCATTACAACAACCCTTCTTTTGGCTACGGCGGGTATTGTTTACCCAAAGACACTAAACAGTTACGCGCTAATTATCAAGACGTGCCCAGCAATCTGATTAACGCCATTGTAGAAGCAAACAGTACGCGTAAAGATTTTATTGCAAGCTTAGTAATAAAGCAAAATCCAAAGATTGTCGGCATTTATCGCTTAATCATGAAAAGTGGCTCGGATAATTTTAGAGCATCTTCCATTCAAGGCATTATGAAACGCATTAAAGCAAAAGGTATTGAAATCGTTGTGTTTGAGCCAGAACTAAATGAAGAACACTTTTTTAATTCGCGCGTGATTACTGACTTGAATGAGTTTAAGAAGATAAGCAATGTCGTTGTCGCTAATCGTCTATCGGATGATATTCAAGACATTAAAGATAAAGTCGTAACACGGGATTTATTTGGTAGTGACTCATAAAAAGTCAACACATGAAAAAAACAGATGTATTCAATGGTGATGCTGATGGTATCTGTGCATTAATCCAATACCGTCTCGCTTTCCCAGCAAACGCCACACTCGTTACAGGCATTAAACGAGATATAAAGTTATTAGACAAAATCTCCGCAACAAAAGGAGATGAAATAACCGTCTTTGATATATCAATGGCAAAAAACAACGATGATTTACAACGCCTATTATCAGAAGGTGCATCTGTATTTTATGTTGATCATCATATATCAGGCGATATACCAAAGCACCCCAACTTAAACGCTATTATTGATACATCCCCCACTACTTGCACCAGCTTATTAGTAGACCAATACTTAAAGGGAAAATACAAAAAATGGGCAATCTGCGCCGCATTTGGCGATAATATGATAAAAAGCGCAATGAAAGCAGCTAAAACACTTTCATTAAACAACAAGCAGATAGAAGAGTTAAAACGCCTAGGCATCAGTATCAACTACAATGGCTACGGCAGCCACATTAATGATCTCCACTTTAAACCTGATGAACTTTATAAAGAAATGGTTGCTTATAATTCCCCATTTGATTTTATTAATGATTCTCAATCAGTTTATAACACACTACAAGCAGGTTATGATGCCGATATTGCCGAAACACAACACTTAAAACCCAGTATTCATAATAAGAACAGTGCTGTTTATATTCTGCCCGATACACTCTGGGCAAAAAGAGTCAGCGGCGTATTTGGCAATCAACTCGCCAATCAATTCCCAGAAAGAGCACATGCTATTTTAAGCCAGCATCCCGAAGAAGGTTACGTGGTTAGCGTTCGCGCACCTTTAAATAATTTAGATCACGCAGGGGAGTTATGCCAACAGTTCCCGAGTGGCGGTGGTCGAAAAGGCGCCGCAGGCATCAACCAATTACCTGAAAGTGAGTTGGATAATTTTGTAGCACTTCTTGATAAAACCTACGCATAAAAATAATAATTCAGACTATAATAGCTAATCAACCATAAAAACAGAGACAACAATGACTGATGAAGTATATTGGCATCAAAGCCAAATAACTCGACAAACACGCCAAGAAAGAAACAAACATAAAAGCTTCGTTTTATGGTTTACAGGTCTCTCTGGCTCTGGAAAGTCAACACTGGCTAATGCTGTTGAAAAAGAACTGTTTGATATGGATTACAATGTCACTGTTTTAGATGGTGACAATGTAAGACATGGGCTGTGTTCTGATTTAGCCTTTAGCGAAGAAGATCGTAATGAAAACATGCGTCGCATTGGCGAAGTAGCCAAACTATTTGTAGAATCAGGCACAATCGTTTTAGCTGCATTCGTATCACCTTACAGAGAAGACCGCGAGAAAGTAAGAAGCCGCCTACCTCATGGAGATTTTTATGAAGTTTATTGTGAATGTGATTTAGAAGTATGTGAAGAACGCGACCCAAAAGGACTTTACAAAAAAGCTAGGAATGGAGAAATTGCAAATTTTACAGGAATTTCTGCGCCTTATGAGGCGCCAATCAAACCTGACATGACGGTCAATTCAAATAAGCTCTCGGTAGATGAAGAGGTAGCGCATATTATTAGTAATATTCGCTCTAAAAGACTAAT
>DQUJ01000073.1 GCA_015662325.1 Leucothrix mucor
CATCAACAAGACAAGCCCAAAAAAAAGTTTGATAGTAAAACCTTCTTAAAAAGTGTGCCGCACAAACCGGGTGTGTATCGCATGATGTCGGTTAGCGATAAAGTATTGTATGTCGGTAAAGCCAAAGATTTAAAAAATCGTGTTGCTAGTTATTTTCGAGAAAACCTAGTTAACTCTCGAATTTATTCGATGGCGAAACAGATTTGCGATGTGCAAATTACGCTGACCAGTACCGAAGCCGAAGCCTTGTTGCTGGAAAGCAACCTGATTAAAAAATATCACCCGCGTTACAATATTTTATTGCGCGATGATAAAAGTTACCCCTATATTTTTCTATCGGCGCATCAATACCCTAAGCTGGTTTTTCATCGGGGCGGTCGTAAAAAGAAAGGACAATTTTTTGGACCATACCCCAGTGCAGGCGCGGTACGCGAAACCTTAAATTTATTACAAAAACTATTTCAAGTACGCCAATGCGAAGACAGCTATTTTGCAAATCGCTCACGCCCGTGTTTGCAATATCAAATAGAACGCTGTACTGCGCCTTGCACGCAAGAAATTACAGAGCGAGATTATCAACAAGGGGTGCAACACACGGTTAAGTTTTTACAAGGAAAAAGCGAGCAGGTAATTGATGAATTAGTTGGGCAGATGGATCAATCCGCCGCCCGTTTGGAATACGAAAAAGCGGCACAGGTACGTGATAAGATTGAACATTTACGTTTGGTTTCTCAGCAACAATATGTGAGCGGCGGGCAAGGCAATGTGGATGTTATCGGGCTTCGTTATGCATCGGATGTTGCCAGTGTGCAGGTGATTACAATTCGTAAGGGTAATAATTTGGGGAATAAGAACTTTTTTCCTAAGATGCCTCCGAACATTTACAACCATAGTTCTAATGGAGAGAGTGCTGTTAATGTTGAAACTGAAATCATGGCATCATTTATCGCGCAGTATTATATAACGCGTGAAATTCCTGCTGAGATTTTGTTAAGTCACTCGCCTGAAAATAAAGAGACTTTGCAAGAAATGCTGACCTTAAAAGCGGAACGTAAGATTGTTTTATCGCACAAATTACGCAGTGATCGTGCTCGTTGGATTGAAATGGCGCTACGCAATGCGCAACATGCCTTGCAGATTCATCTGGCTTCCAAAGCTGGCATTCAAAAGCGCGTGTTGGCGTTGCAGTCGGAATTGAATTTGGACTATATTCCATCACGCATGGAGTGTTTTGATATTAGTCACACCATGGGCGAGGCTACTGTGGCATCCTGTGTGGTATTTGGTTTGGAAGGCGCGATTAAAGAGGAGTATCGTCGTTACAATATTACGGGGATAGAAGGAGGCGATGATTACGCGGCGATGAAGCAGGTGTTGCAACGCCGTTTTAAGAAGATTATTGACGATAAAAATCTGGGAAAAGAAGTTAAGTTTCCTGATATTTTATTTATTGATGGTGGCAAAGGTCAGGTAAGCCAAGCGATTCAGGTGTTGTCTGATTTGCAAATATCAGGCGTGGATATAATCGGTGTGACTAAAGGGGAGGGCAGAAGGCAAGATAATGATACCTTGACCATCGGTAAACAAAAAATTGATTTACCTGCACATTCGAGTGCTTTACATTTGATTCAACAAATACGTGATGAAGCGCATCGGTTTGCAATTACAGGGCATCGTCAAAAGCGACAAAAAGCGAGAAATACCTCACCATTAGAAGGAATTGAAGGGCTTGGGCCGAAACGTCGCCAGAGCTTATTAAAACAATTTGGCGGTCTACGGGCGATTACGCGCGCGAGTGTCGATGAATTAAGCAAAGTGAAGGGAATCAGTGCGCAAATGGCTGAAAACGTTTATGATGTTTTCCATAAAAGTTAGGATAAATTCCTAATATTTGCACTTTCTCTGTTGCAGAGGTTTTGTAAAAGTGTATTTTAGCCCCTCTCCCTAGCAGGCGGTGTCCTGAGCGGAGCCGAAGGGTAGAGGGTTGGGTAGAGAGTAGAGAGTAGAGAGTTGCAAAACGCGAAGAACAAGCTCAAGCATTCGATCCCCTCCCCAACCCTCCCTACTTCGACTACGCCCAGCACATCGCTTGCTAAGTGGAGGGGGGTTAAAACCGTTCAATAAATGCTGTAAGGATTAGTAATAAAGAATGATTTTTAATTTACCCATATTTCTAACACTGCTACGGATTTTAGCGATTCCGTTGGTGATTATTTTCTTTTATCTGGAGATGCCACTAACGGCTTCGACTATTTTTGGTCTGGCGGGTTTGACTGATTGGGCGGATGGTTATATTGCACGAAAATATAATTTAGAATCAAGGTTTGGCGCGTTTCTCGATCCTGTCGCGGATAAATTAATCGTCGCGGTGGCCTTAATTTTAGTCGCCTCTCATAATAATAATAATATATGGATTGTTATGGCGGTGATTATAATTATATCGCGTGAACTGATTATCTCTGCTTTACGCGAATGGATGGCAGAAACAGGCGAGCGTAGCAAAGTTGCAGTGGCTTCTATTGGTAAATGGAAAGCGGTTGTACAAATATTTGCGTTGATCTTCTTGCTTTATAATCAAGACCTGTGGGGCGTGCCACTGCGCGAAGTTGGCTTGGTATTGTTAGCGGTTGCAACGTTACTCACCATTGTATCAATGGTGCAATATCTTTGGTCTGCATTTAAAAGCTAGTACACAAACCCTTCAAGAATGGATGGTTTGGATTGATTGTAGGCAAGCTATTCTTCAAAACACAACTCAGGGTGTTGATGTAGGCAGTGTCGCCACGAAATCATGTGATGATGAAGATCGGAGCCTGCTTTAATTGCGTGAGTTTTTGACATTATTTTTCTCTCGATTGGCTCCAGCCTATTTCTTTGGCTGTGATTGGTCCGATGAGGGTGTTTGATAGCCCCGATGCGGTTTTAAATTTTGAAGGGCTGA
>DQUJ01000074.1 GCA_015662325.1 Leucothrix mucor
AAAATACTTAAATTCTCCCTGATTTCCTTAAAAAATCGGTCAATAGCCTTGCTATTACCCTCATTTTTAAGAAAAACAGAAAAAATTACGCTATTTTACTCTCGCCATACTCTCATGCAAAGCTCTCTAACTATTTT
The DNA here is from genome assembly GCA_015662325.1 of Leucothrix mucor. Next base: position 138 of record DQUJ01000074.1, read on the forward strand.
TGAAGATGACTGATTAAAAGCCTTCTTCGTAGAAGTAATAATGAAGGTAATAACAGTAGCCATGAAAAACTTCCTCCACCGCTTTTCACTTCGTTTGAATTCAAATGAGGTTGATGATGTTGTGACGAGTTTAAAATACCCAGTTGATTGCTTGCAACAGGCGTTGCTCTACCAGCAGTTCCACTACCAAAGTAATATTCAAAGCTTCCGCCATTGTTAGGGTACTCATCAATACTGCTACCGCCAACGGCTTCATTATTACCCAGAAAGGCTACTTTCACATTGGAATGAGTGCCTATCCAGCTTCGTGGGAAGCTGAGTTCGGCAATCGTATTATTGAATTTAGTGTTTGCTGTTCCCATACTTGTCCAGCTCCAGCCAGAACCGTTGTATCGGAATACCTCTTGACCTTCAACCATATAGTCTGCCCCCATATTGCCGTTTAATTGATAACCCGTATTTGGATTATTATCGGTATCAAGGAAGGTCTGCCATCCCCATGAAAGGTGAGATCCTGATGTGTTGTACTGATCTATATCTCCACGGTTTTGATACATTAAGTAAACAGTATCGCTACTGTGAGCAAGACCTGCGCGTAACCAGTCAATCGTGTTGTTAGCACCTGAAATATCATCAGGGTCATTTGCAAACAAACTTAAATTATTCCAATCCGAACTATTGCCGTTAACGCTAATACCACCATTAACAACGTGATTTGATATGCCCGTACCCGGGTTATCATCGATTATATTAATGCTCACGGTCGCTGTATTACTATTTACCGTGCCATCATTTACACGGTAGCGGAATGAATCTGTACCTGTGTAGTTTTGATTGGGTGTGTACTGCACGTTTAAACCAGACCCTGTTAGTGATCCATTATCAGGTTGTTGAATAATATTTACGTTGAGGCTATCACCATCTGCATCGCTCGCATTTAAGCTTATGCTTGCGTCGTTATTTACAACAACGGAAAGACTTTGATTCGCTGCAATAGGCGCATGGTTTGTTGGTGTTGTTACCGTTCCAAACGAATAACTCAGATAACCACTATCTGGGTAGTTATCCAGTGTATTTCCGCCGTAGGCCTCATTAGCACCTTGGAAAATAACGCGCAGTGATGAAGGATTTCCAATTAAGTGACGTGATAATGCTATTTCATCAATAGTGCCATTGAAGCGAGAAACAGCGTTTCCTTCTCCTTGCCAACTCCAATTATGGCCAGAACCGGTATAACGTTGTAGTTCATTCGCTTCGAGTAAATAGTCTGCACCAAATGAATCATTGATCTTTAAGCCTGTGTTTGGGTTATTATCCGTATCTAAAAACGTTTGCCATCCCCAAGATGTATAGCTACCGCTGTTTCTATTAGGATCAATTGGCCCACGGTTACGATAAAGCATAAAGAGGGTTTCGTCGTTATGTGCAAAGGTGGCACTTTGCCAATCAATCACATTACCTCCGCCGTCACTAATGTCGTCGGGGTCAGTTGCAAAGGCGGTTGTGCCAGACCAGTCTGAACTATTACCATTAATTGTAATAGTTGAAACTGGATTAGAAACGCCTGTAGGGGGAGGTGTCGTTGTATCGCCATCTTCACTTACATAAACAGATAAAACACCGTGTATTTCTAACCAGCCATTATCATAATATAAATTGCCACTATTGGAGACTTGCCAATGTTGTTGGGGGTTAGCTGAATCTCTTGCAGTCACACGGTAGTAGTATGTTCCTTTTGGGTGTGTCCAATGTACGCGATAATTAGTCGCTGAAATATTAGTGATATGCTCAATAATTGAGCCCGCTTGCATTTCTTTGGTGCTAGCAATATCGAGATCATAAACAATATTTTGACCGGTTAGACTGACTGATTCATCCCATTTGAAGACAATATTATGATTGCTTTCAAAGACAGGCTCACGCATTTTAAATATCATCGGGTCGTTCAGTCTTTCTTGAAAACGTGCGTATTGAATTTCAACTTGATTTGATAACTTGTCGAAAATTTGGTTGTAGCTAGCAATACGCTCTGGGTCATTATTGCCTGGTAAATCAATAAAATCAGCATCAGGAGTGCTGGTAATATGAGGGAAAACAATATCGTAATAAGCATCTCTTTTTGCCTGAATTTTTTCAGAAGTGAAATACTTATTTTTGATTTCTGCTACAGCGTTATTAAGCAGCGCTAAGTTTCCAGGTTCACTTAAAAAACGTTGATGTAGTTTTATTTTCCAAAAGTTAGCATGCGAGAACCACCAGCGAGGTAGACGTGCTTCGGTTATTTCTGGTGTATCTGCCACCATGCCTAATGAGGCATCGTAATCCCAAGGGATGAGGTAAAAATCATCTTTATCTTTTGGATTGTAAAGGTAGTAATTATGATAGTGTGTATCTTGATTGCTTAATAGAATGTTAACCGCAAACCACGTTAGATAGTTGTCGCGATTAAAATATTTACCCATAATTTCTGTATTAAAATCAACGGATAAATCATTTAAGTCTTTGATCATATTAACAACGTCGAAATGAGACTTTCCGCGTTTAATTTCCATTAACTTTTCAAAATCTGCTTCATTAATAAATTTACCATTAGCATCAAGATCAAATGCGGGGTTATCGTAATAACCGTAAGCGAAGTCTTCTACTTTATACACACGTGAGTCTTTGTCCCAGCCGCGTCTTTTAAGATACTCTTTACCAAAGTATTCGATTTGAGTGTATAAACCGTAATCTTCAGTCACGCCTTGATTAGTAATATCTAAATGAGCAAACTGTGAGCGCATGCTGGGTAAGTGGGGGATCTCTACAAACAAATCGTAAGCTAATTTATTACGGATACGAGATGGATCGTAAGCAGATTTCATTAATTGTATTTTACGTTCGCCGCGCCACAATGGAGTGGGGATGTTTTTATCCAATTTAATACGAAATGACTTTTGGGGTGCATAGCGACTTTCATTGCCCCGTTGACGCATTTCAGCATTAGAAACGAGACCATCATCAGGATAATTGTCGGCGCTAAAATGTACTTTAATTTCAGGTTTGAATTCATCATGTGAGTCAACGTCATTCAAGACATCATTAAGTGTACAACCAACATAGTTATCTGTAACACACGCGCCAGAACCAATAACGGTTGTTACCGACATATTAATCAGTGTCGGGTTATCCGTATCGTAAGTGCCTGCAGGCTCTTGTATATCTGCTGGAACATTGCTTGAAATAACATCCTCTGCATTAACAATGCTAGAAGACGTCAGCACTGCAATGCCTAAAGCCGTAATTAGGCTACTCAATAACGTATTTGTTTTTATATTGGACATTCGATGTTTTCTCAGAACTTTTTAACAGAATGAGTTATAAGCGTAAGTGATGACTGAATCTACGCGTAAAAGGATAAGTGGTTAGGTTTGGCAGGGGAGAGGTAATAGTTAGGTGATTCATTTTCTGCGCAAATAGAGAAGCTAACTAATGCCAGAGTAACAAAAAAGAGGGTAGGTAGACCCAAGAAGAAATAAATATTACACTGACCCCAGTTATTCCAGTGATACGGCAAATAACTCAAACAGGAACACCATTAGGTGGTGAGAAGTTTAGACAATAGATAGAGGAGCTATTAGGGTTAAAAACTGGATATGCGAAACGAGGTCTTCCAAAAGCTTATTAAAGGGTACTGACCCCTTTAATCGCTATGAGATGGAGAGAGAAATACTCAAAGGATATGGAAATCGCCAACAGGTTTATGAGTGATCTAGACTAGAAGCAAGGGTGGC
>DQUJ01000241.1 GCA_015662325.1 Leucothrix mucor
AAAAGACCCAGAAGGCCGTGGGCAACAAGAATTTGATGAAAACTCGGGTGGCAATGAAGCCCCTCCTCCGCCATTAGATCAAGCAGAAGCAGAAGAGCTCAGCATACAATGGCAACAACGCATGGCGGGTGCAGCACAACAGGCACAGCAAGCGGGTAAATTAAGCGGTGTCATGAAACGCCTTGTAGATAAGTTATTACAACCGAATCTGCCTTGGCGCATGTTATTGGCAAGATACATGACAGCCGTTGCACGTGATGATTACAGCTATACCCGACCTTCAACGCGTCGCGGTAATCCTGCTATTTTTCCGACTCTTAAAAGTGCAGAAATCAATGTACTGGTGGCGTTGGATGTAAGTGGTTCTGTCAGTGATAAAGAACTCAAAGAATGCTTATCAGAAATCAACGCCATCAAAGGACAAATGCGCGCCCGAATTACCTTAATGGCGTGTGATTCGGATATTACCGAAGGTTTCCCGCAGGTGTTCGAGCCATGGGAAGAAGTGACCTTGCCCGATACGCTTTTAGGTGGCGGAACAACCGATTTCCGTCCTGTATTTAATTGGATTTCACAACAAGATAACCAACCCAATACGGTGGTATATTTTACCGATGCGATGGGGCAGTTTCCGATTGAGCCGAATTACCCTGTTGTGTGGTTAATTAAAGGTAAAGGGGATGTGCCGTGGGGACAGCGGGTACAGTTGAATTAAGGAACCTCTGATCAAGTCCCATAAAATTATGTAAGCCTGAAAACACTTTCTTATTTTTGTTAGTCAATGCAACTGCCATACTGGGTATTTTTGTCGGTTTGCATAGTAGTGATTACTGATTTACGTACTTCTGTAATTGTTTTTTCGCGAGGATCGGGTGGTTTTTTAGAATTATTAGACGTTTCTCATCTAAACTACAACTCCAAAAATAAACTAGCTGGATCTTCCAACAACTCTTTAACCTTCACTAAAAAGCTTACTGCTGCTTGCCCATCTATTAAACGATGATCGTACGACAGTGCCAGATACATCATCGGGCGAATCACAACTTCTCCATTCACTGCTACAGGGCGTTGTTCTATTTTGTGCATACCTAAAATAGCACTTTGTGGCGGGTTTAGAATTGGGGTTGATAGCATTGATCCAAAAATTCCGCCATTGGTTATAGAGAATGTGCCACCAATTAGTTCATCAAGTTCTAACTTACCTGCTCTGGCGCGTGTGGCAAAATCAGCAATGGCTTTTTCGACATCGGCGTTGCCCATATTTTGGGTGTTTCTAATAATCGGCACGACTAAGCCACGCTCGGATGATACCGCCACACCGATATCGTAATAGCCTTGGTAGACAATATCGCCGTCTTCAATGCGTGCGTTTACTTCGGGGAAACGTTTTAAGGCTTCGGTAACGGCTTTGATGAAAAAAGACATAAAGCCTAATTTTATGCCGTGGTGTTTTTGGAAGCGTTCCTGATATTTTTTGCGTAAACGCGTGACTTCGCTTAAATCAACTTCGTTAAATGTACTCAAAATAGCCGCGTTTTTTTGTGCATCTAATAGACGTTCGGCGATTCGTGCGCGCAAGCGTGTCATGGGTACACGGCGTTCTGGACGATCGCTAATAGATGTACTATCTATTGCATCTGAATCGTTTTGCCCCGAAATAGATTTGGTAGAAGACCTACTATTTATACTTTTAGAATTAGCATTCACATAATTATCTACATCAGTTTTAAGAATGCGTCCGTGTTTACCACTACCCACAATTTGGCTTTCCGTTATATTGTTTTCTGCCATAGTTTTACGCACCGATGGGCTGGCCTTGGGGGTTGATGATGTCGTTGCTTTTTCGTTTATTGATTCATCCAAACAACCAATCACATCACCTGCCAACACAGTAGCGCCCTGCTCTGCTACAATTTTAGTTAGCACGCCTGATACGGGAGCGGTCACTTCTAACACCACCTTATCTGTTTCTAGTTCTAGTAGATTCTCTTCCGCATTAACCTGCTCGCCCACTTTTTTCACCCATAGGGCAATAATAGCATCACTGACGGATTCGGGTAATTGAGGTACTTTGATTTCGATCGTCATGATTATCTCTTTCTAGGTCGTTCTATATTTTTAGG
>DQUJ01000029.1 GCA_015662325.1 Leucothrix mucor
ACTAATGGAAAAACGTGAAGAGACAGTGACGATGGAATGGGAAAAATAAAAGGCTTTCTCTTTAATAAACTCGCTTGTATCTCAATATAACGCATACTGCGTAGGCAGTAACCATGTTCGTACAAAGTGCCTTATTGAAATAGATTCCCGCCTACGCGGGAATGACGTTAGAAGAAATGGAATGTAAAACAGATGAATACTCTGGGCAAGTAAAAATGGATGAAGATCAGTATAAATCCACCTATGAGGAACTCAACCCAAACCGGTGTATTTTCGAAAAAGCAATTACCAATCGGCGTTGTGATTGCGAATTAAAACGCAAGTTTGTACTCGCCACACGAGAATGTGTCGCCTGCGAATCAGAAAGTGCATTACAACAATGCACACAGGTATTAGACACCATTAGAAATAATGCGCGATTTTCCTTAAAAGTCGTTACCGTTGACGGGCCAATGCCGCATAACAAAGAACTGCAAGTTCAAGCAGGCGGGATGCTGGTATTGCAAAATTTATTATCAAAAGATGAATTTGCGCCCGAAAATCAGACAGAACAACAAGCAATAGTGACGAATATCCATCAAACAATGCAAGCGGCTCTGTTAGAATATAAGGCTATTGAAAAACTGCCCTTTGGTGAAATTGTAAAAGGGGTTGTGTCGTACCAATCACGTCCTAAACGCTGTAAAAAATAACATTGCTGAAAACAGATAGAAATAAACCATGAAACACTTTCCTATATTTTTAAATTTAAAAACACAGACTTGCCTCGTTGTTGGTGGTGGTTCTGTTGCGACTCGAAAAGTAGAAAACCTGATGTCATCAGGCACCCAGATTACGGTTATTTCACCTCATTTAAGTGATGAGTTATTACAAAAAAGCAATGACAATAAAATCACCCATATTAATCGTGAATTTGAATCCCCCGATATAACAAATAACACGTTCACATTAATATTTGCAGCAACCGATAACACGGATACCAATACCACTATCGCGCAACTTGCAAACGAGGGTAATATTCCTGTTAACGTCGCAGACAACTCGAAACTCTGTAGCTTTATCGTCCCTTCTGTTTTAGATCGCTCTCCCGTAACTATTGCCGTTTCAACTGGCGGTGCATCACCCGTATTAGCGCGACAGTTACGCATGAAGTTAGAAACGATGATTCCATCTGCCTGTGGTCGATTGGCAGGCATTACCGAAGAATATCGCGCGAAAGTTAAACAGCATTTCACAACGCAAGAACAACGCAAAAAGTTTTGGGAATCTGCCCTAAAAGGGCCTTTTGCAGAACTTGTTTATGCTGGTCAAGATAATTCAGCACGCCAATTACTCGATGATATGCTCGTAAAACAGCAAGAAGAATCCCCCATGGGTGAAGTTTATCTTGTCGGTGCAGGTCCTGGCGACCCAGACTTACTCACATTTAAAGCCGTTCGCTTAATGCAACAAGCCGATGTTATGGTTTATGATCGTTTGGTATCCAAACCCATTTTAGATATGGCAAACCGTAATGCAGAACGTTTGTATGTAGGCAAAGAAAAAGATAATCACGCCGTACCGCAAGACAAAATTAATGACTTATTAGTCGAACTTGCCTTGCAAGGCAAACGCGTTCTTCGTTTGAAAGGTGGTGACCCGTTTATCTTTGGTCGTGGTGGTGAAGAAATCGAAACACTCGCAGAAAACAATGTACCCTTTCAAGTCGTTCCCGCTGTTACCGCCGCTTCGGGGTGTTCTGCCTACGCAGGCATTCCACTCACTCATCGTGATTACGCTCAATCAGTTACTTTTGCCACAGGGCATTTAAAAGACGGTTCGATCAATTTAAACTGGGATCAACTCACCCAAAAAAATCACACCATCGTATTTTACATGGGCTTAACAGGCATCAATGTAATTAGTAAAGAATTACAAGCGCATGGCATGTCTGGTGATATGCCCGCCGCATTAGTCGAGCAAGGTACAACGCGCAACCAACGTGTACACCTTGGAACAGTTGCCACCTTACCGCAACTGGTAAAAGACTCTGGCGTTCGAGCACCGACCTTAACTATTATTGGCGAAGTCGTACAATTACACGATAAACTACATTGGTACGAGCCAGAACGGCATGTACAGGCAACCGAATTTAGCAAGAATCAAACGAGCTAAGCAAGGTATTAGGACACTAAACTATGAGCATTCAAGAAACAAAAATCAATATACAAGACGCCTTCAAGCAAAACATGAGCGATGGCGACAGTTGTTCAGCCGCCGAACCCTTTGCGCTACGCACCATCGACGACAGCATGGAACCCGAATTTGATACAGGTTGCATCATCATTATTGACCCCGGTCATGTGGCACGTGATGGTTCTTATGTGTTTGCGGTGGATAACAAAAGCGAATATATCTTCCGTCAATTACGCATTAAAGACGATCGTCATTTCCTTTGCCCTCTTAACGACTTATATGACACGATTGAAATAAAATTTGAACAAATAGAAGGGGTTATTACCCAACGCGCGGGCAAACGACGTACTTATCATAAGCATTACGATTAGAAAAAGGAGCATGACAGACTCAATCGAAAACATCATTTGCTTGAGCAGTTATCTGTTTTCTGCAAATTAAGGAAAGCATCATGTCCAGCACGACAAAAGTTCTCGTACCGCTTGCCACAGGCTGTGAAGAACTCGAAGCTGTTACAATTATAGACAGACCTACTACGCCGCGCCAAAATAGACGTAACAACCGCAAGCCTTGATGATCAACCCGTAAAATGTTGCTAGAAAAACCATTATAATTGCCGATACTACGTTACAAGTCGTTC
>DQUJ01000135.1 GCA_015662325.1 Leucothrix mucor
CGTCGAGTACGTTCGCGTCGTGTGCCTATTTCTGCAAAGTTAGTAGCAGATATGCTTTCAACCAGTCGTGTTGATCGTGTTTTAACGATTGATTTACATTCTGATCAGATTCAAGGCTTCTTTGATTTGCCGGTTGATAATATTTACGCATCGACTGTGTTATTAAGAGACATCAAAGAAAAAGATTACGAAGATTTGATCGTCGTGTCGCCAGATGTCGGCGGCGTTGTTCGCGCACGCGCAATGACGAAAAGTTTAGGCGATGTCGGTTTAGCGATAATTGATAAACGTCGCCCAGAGCCGAACGTATCGGCGGTGATGCACATCATCGGTGATGTTAAAGGCAAGACCTGTGTGTTGATTGATGATTTGGTCGATACCGCAGGTACCTTATGTCATGCCGCTGTTGCATTAAAAGAGCATGGTGCAAAACAAGTGATTGCGTATGCATCTCACCCTGTATTTTCAGGGCCAGCAATAGAGAATATTCTTGGCTCAGAATTGGATGAAGTGGTTGTAACAAATTCAATTCCATTAAGTGAAAGTGCAGAAAAGTGTGCTAAAATCCGCCAGCTTTCTGTTGCCGATATTCTGGCCGATACGGTTGGTCGTATTAATCGAGAGGAATCCGTTAGCGATTTATTTGCTGACGTGCATTAGAATTTTGCCAGTTTATCTGGCATCTGAATTGCAAAACCTGGTCGCGGGTTTTGCATTTTTTGTTTAAGGAAGTCTTCTATGTGAATAGCTTTCTTAGTAATGGGGAAACCCTTTTTAATTTGGAGTAGAACATCATGGCTAAATATGAATTAGCTGCAGAAATGCGTGAAGACTTAGGGAAAGGAGCGAGCCGCCGCCTACGTCGCGTAAATAAAATACCTGCAGTATTGTACGGAGCGGGAAGACCTGCTTGGTCTTTGACCTTAAAAGAAAACCAGTTAATGCGTAATCTGCAAGAAGAATCATTCTATGCTGCAATTATCGAATTAACATTAGACGGTAAGCAGCAAAAAGTATTTTTGCGTGATTTACAACGTCACCCAGCAAAACCCTTTGTATTGCACGTTGATTTACAGCGTGTAAGAGATGATGTTGAAATGACTGTTGTATTGCCATTGCGTATTCTTAATGAAGAAACAGCTGTAGGCGTTAAAATGGAAGGTGGTATCTTAATGCGTAACGCATCTGATATCGAGATCAGTTGTTTACCAAAGTTCTTACCTGAATTTATTGAACTCGATGTGGCTGAACTTGGAGTAGGTGACGCATTACACTTATCGGATATTAAATTACCAGAAGGCGTTATATCTACGCAGCTATCTTATGGTGAAGATCACGATCAGGCGGTTGTATCAATTGTTTCGCCTAAAGCTGAAGTTATTGAGGATACTGCACCTGAAGCTCCAGAAAGTGAAGATGGTGAAGATTCTGACTCTGATTCTGATTCTGATTCAAGTGACGATAAAGCAGACGGTAGTTCTGAATAATAGAGACTTTTATAACGAGAATATGACAGTTTACAATCGTTAGTTTTTAAACTCGTCATACTCTCTATGAAAGCTCTCAGAACCTATTTACGTGTCAATTAAATTGATCATAGGCCTGGGCAATCCAGGCAGTAAATACTCTAAAACCCGGCACAATGCCGGGTTTTGGCTTGTTGATGCATTAGCAAATAGAGAAGGCGCTTCGTTTAAAACGGAGTCAAAATTCTCGGGTGAAGTGTGTAAAATCACACTGAACAATCAACCCGTTTGGTTATTAAAGCCAAATACCTTTATGAACCTCAGTGGTCGCTCGGGTCATCAATTATCATCGTTTTATAAAATTCCTGTAGAAGAAGTATTGGTTGTTCATGATGAACTTGACTTATCTCCTGGTACAGTGCGTTTAAAATCAGGTGGTGGACACGGCGGTCACAACGGCTTGCGTGATTTACATGCGCAAATAGGCAAAGAGTATTGGCGTTTACGCTTGGGTGTTGGACATCCAGGGGATCGTAATAAAGTGGTTGACTATGTGCTATCCAATATCAGTAAAGATGATGAAATTGATGTGATCAATAGTATCGACCGTGCCATTGATGTGATGGATTTGATTGTGTCGGGTGATACTCAAAAAGCGATGAATCAATTGCATACAAAAGATTAAGTCTCACAAGTAAAAAGTTTAAAGGAAATTATTATGGGTTTTAAATGTGGCATCGTAGGCTTGCCTAATGTGGGAAAATCCACACTTTTCAACGCCTTAACAAAAGCAGGGATCGAAGCGGCAAACTATCCGTTTTGTACAATAGAACCGAATGTCGGTATTGTGCCTGTGCCTGATCCTCGTATGGATGCATTAGCAGCGATTGTTAATCCTAAGAAAACGTTGCCCACAACGATGGAGTTTGTGGATATTGCAGGCTTAGTTGCAGGCGCCGCTTCGGGTGAAGGTTTAGGTAATAAATTTTTATCCCATATCCGAGAAACCGATGCAATTGCACAGGTGGTTCGTTGTTTTGATGATGATGATGTGGTGCATGTCGAGGGTAAAATAGACCCCGTTTCTGATATTGAAACAATCAACACAGAGCTTGCACTGGCAGATCTTGATGCTATCGAAAAAGCCATTAAGCGAGTGGAGCGTATTGCTAGATCGGGGGATAAAACCGCGATTGCTCAA
>DQUJ01000103.1 GCA_015662325.1 Leucothrix mucor
GAGCTTTTCAAAATCTGCTCCGCCTGCAATTTCTTTAATAACTGCTTTTGCTTCGTCTTCTTTTTTAAGCAAGATGTGGCGAGCGTTGTATTCTTTGCTAGCAAGCTTTGCTACGCGTTCGTCGTAGGTGCTTTTAATTTCTTCATCAGAGAACTTAAATGATTTTACTTTTTCTTGCGTCCAAGTCGTTAGCAGCAGATTGCGTTTAAAATCATCTACTTTTTTCTGTATATCAGGGCGGTCCATAATACCGCTTGTCTTAGCTTGTTGTAGTGCAACTTCTGTTGCTACTAAATCATCAAGTGCCGCTTGTGGGTCTACTTTTCCTGATTTTTTTAATAATGCTAAGTAACCATCGAGGGTACTTTTCATTATTTTGTCGCCATTTACTGTTGCAACAACTGTATCTTCAACGGCGGCTGCAGGTGTTGCAGTAGCGGCTGTATCTTCAGCGGCGGGTGCAGGCGTTGCAGTAGCGGCTGTATCTTCAGCGGCGGGTGCAGGTGTTGCAGTAGTGGCTGTATCTTCAACGGCGGCTGCAGGTGTTGCAGTAGCGGCTGTATCTTCTTTGGCTGTTACTGTTAATGATGTGCTCGTAATAGCTAAACCAATTAATGATGTCGCTAGTAATGTTTTTTTATTTACGTTCATTGTGCTTATCTCCTTTAATTCTAATTCTTAGGGTTTGATTGCGTTAAAGTCTTGTGACTATGGTAAAACTTTTTTAAATGGTTTAACAGTGACATTTTGATAAACGCCCGCTGTAATATAAGGGTCTGCATCTGCCCATGTTTGTGCGGATGCTAATGAGTTAAATTCCGCCACAATCAGACTGCCTGTAAATCCCTTAGTTCCCGGGTCTTCACTATCAATAGCGGGATGTGGACCTGCAAGGATGAGTTTTCCGTCTGCTTTGAGTTGTTGTAAACGCTCAACGTGGGCAGGGCGCACGGATAAACGTTTATCGAGGCTGTCTTTTACATCTTCTGAAATAATGGCGTATAACAAATCTGTACCCTGTTTATTTTGTATCGTTTGATTCTGCGTCTTCTTCTGGTTCTATTGCTGTTCCATGCTTTGCCAGATAAATCCCTTGGGCAATCATGAAAACAAAGGTAAGACCGAGCATACCGAATAATTTAAAATTAACCCATGTATCTCTACTATAAGTATAGGCAACATAGATATTTACAACCCCGACAAAGGCAAAAAATAAACCCCAGCTTATATTAATACGTTTCCAGATTGTATCAGGGGCTTCTATAGCGTGAGACATCATCCGTTTGACTAGAGGTTTGTCACCAATAAATTGACTGCCAATAATAACCACGGCAAATACCCAATTGAAAATACTGACTTTCCATTTAAGAAAAGCATCGTCTTTAAATAAGAGTGTCATGCTACCTAATACGAGTAATAAGCCAAGGGAGATAAGGTGCATTTTCTCTAGTTTTTTGTAGATTAAGAAATGCACAATATTTTGTAAAATGGTTGCAAGAATAATAGCAACAGTGGCAAAGTAAATAGCATCCTTTGGCTCATTTGGGCTGATTGAAACAAAAGGTAGCGAATTAGTCATTTCAATTAAGCTAGGGGGTAAATCACCAAAAAACTTATAGGCGATAAAAAATAAAACCACGGGGAAAAAATCAAAGAAAAACTTCATTGTTGTTATACGCACTCTGGCTGTAGAATAGCGCATTTTAAACATAAGGAATGGAAATACAATAACAAAACTTATTAAATTTCCATTAACTTGATTAGTTAGAACGTTCTATGAGTCAATATTTTGAAATACACCCTGATAATCCGCAACAAAGATTGATTAAACAAGCGGTTGATATTATTAATGATGGTGGCGTGATTATTTATCCAACGGATTCTAGCTATGCCATTGGTTGTCATATCGGTGATAAAAAAGCCTTGGATCGAATCCGTTTGATTCGCCAAATAGATAAAGATCATAATTTTACGTTGGTGTGTGATGACCTTTCGGAAGTTTCAAAATACGGCGTGATTGATAATATGAATTATCGTTTACTAAAGTCGCTGACTCCAGGGCCTTACACCTTTATATTAGAAGCTTCGCGCGAAGTGCCTAAGCGTTTGCTTAACTCAAAACGTAAAACCATCGGTATTCGAATTCCTGATAATGCTGTGACCACTGCGTTGTTAGAAGAGCTGGGTGAGCCTATCATGTCCAGTACATTGATTTTACCGAGGGCAGAATACCCCATGACCGATCCTTATAAAATCCGTTTAAAACTAGAAAATGTGGTTGATTTAATTATAGACGGTGGCTTTAGTGGGCATGAACCAACGACAGTGGTTAATTTAGTGGATGGGCAGCCGACGATATTAAGGCAAGGAAAAGGGGAAGTGGGTTGGTTGAATCAGCATTAATAAATCAAGTAAAGAAAAATAAATAATGAATATAGAAAAAACAATTTATGATATTGCGGTTTATGCAATTCCTGTCTTGCTTGCGATAACATTGCATGAGTTTTCTCATGGCTGGGTTGCCAATAAGTTAGGGGACGGTACGGCGAGAATGTTAGGGCGATTAACCCTAAACCCAATCAAACATATCGACCCCATTGGTACGATTGTATTGCCTTTGGCGATGGTGTTAATGCAAACGGGTTTTATATTTGGTTGGGCGAAACCAATACCGGTTAATACCCGCAATCTTAAAAAACCGAGAAAAGATATGGCCATCGTCGCTATTGCTGGGCCGCTTTCTAATCTATTTATGGCAATGCTGTGGTTGATTCTGTTAATTGTTATCAAGCTTTTTTCGAGTGTGCATGGCGCCTCGGGTATTGTGTGGGGTTTAACTCAAATGGCAATGGTGGGTGTTTTGGTCAACATGCTATTATGTTTGTTTAATCTAGTCCCAATACCGCCTTTAGATGGTGGGCGCGTTTTATCGAGCTTAGTGCCGCCCAAGGTCTCGGATGTGTTAGATAAAATAGAGCCCTATGGAATATTTGTTATTTTGGGTTTATTCTATTTTAAAATTTTAGATATATTGCCTATTTTGGCTTATATTGAAGCTTCGATTTATTCTTTTTTATAGTCGTTACAAGACCAGTCGTTATTTAGAGCAAAAGTTATTTTATGAGCAAAGACTTACCACAAAATCAACGTGTCGTATCTGGAATGCGCGCTACGGGAAAACTCCATCTTGGGCATTATCACGGCGTACTAAAAAACTGGGTTGAAATGCAGCTCGATTACGAATGTTTCTTTTTCGTCGCAGATTGGCATGCGTTAACAACACATTATGATGACCCTAGCCAAACCCCAAAACACGTGGAAGACATGGTGATTGATTGGCTCGCGGCTGGTATTAGTCCCAGTTCTGCAACGGTGTTTTTACAATCGCAAGTTCCAGAACATGCCGAGCTACATCTGTTATTGTCGATGATTACGCCATTGAGTTGGTTAGAGCGTGTGCCGACTTATAAAGATCAGCAAGAAAAGCTCCGCGAGAAAGATTTAGCCACCTACGGTTTTCTAGGTTACCCGCTGTTACAAAGTGCGGATATTTTATTATATAAAGCCGATAGAGTACCTGTAGGTGAAGATCAAGTCGCGCATGTTGAATTAACCCGCGAAGTGGCGCGTCGTTTTAATCATATCTACGGTCGCGAACCTGATTTTGAAGAACGTGCAGAATTAGCGATTAAAAAAATGAGCAAGAAAGACTCCAAACTCTATCGTAGTCTTCGTAAACGTTATCAAGAACAAGGTGATGATGAGGCATTGGAAGTAGGGCAGGCTTTATTAGAATCTCAACAAAATATCTCACTGGGCGACCGCGAGCGTTTGTTGGGTTACCTTGAAGGCATGGGAAAGATTATTTTGCCAGAACCTGAAGCGAAACTGACAAAAGCATCGAAAATGCCAGGGTTGGACGGACAAAAAATGTCTAAGTCTTACGGCAACACAATTGCGCTTCGGGAAGACCCAGACGAGTTAGATAAAAAAATCCGCAAAATGCCAACCGATCCTGCACGCGCACGTTTAACCGATACGGGTAACCCCGAAAAGTGTCCTGTGTTTGAATTGCACAAAGTCTATTCGGATGACAAAACCTTAAACTGGGTAAATGAGGGCTGTCGTGCCGCATCATTTGGTTGTTTGGATTGTAAAAAACCGTTGATAGATGCGATACAGGCAGAAATGGAGCCGATACGAGAACGCGCCCGAGAGTTTGAAAAAGATCGTGGCGCGGTACGTAAAATACTGAATGAAGGCAGTGAGGCAGCGCGCGAAGTGGCAAGGGAAACGTTAGATGATGTTACCGAAGCGATGCGATTTGTTTAACCTGGTGTTAAAGATGTCCACGAAAAACACAAAAGGCACGAAAAAAGACACATCCAACTTTCGTGTATTTTCGTGGACATGTTTTTTGAGTTTTAATAACCTTGAAACCTAATAACGAACATCATCAACCCCGCCAAGGCGAACTTCCATTCGCTATCGTGCATGGCGAAGAAATATCTTCCCCACCAGAAGATTTATATATTCCACCCGATGCGTTGGAAGTTTTTCTGGAAACCTTTGAAGGGCCGCTGGATTTATTGCTGTATTTAATTCGTCGCCAAAATTTGGATATTTTGGATATTCCAATTGCTGATATTACTGATCAGTACATGGATTATGTTGAGATTATGCGCCATAGTAATCTTGATCTTGCGGCGGAATATCTCGTTATGGCGGCGATGTTGGCAGAAATAAAATCGCGTATGTTGCTACCGCGCCATGAAGAGGTTGAAGATGAGGCTGATCCACGAGCCGAATTAGTGCGTCGTTTGCAGGAATACGAACGCTTTAAACAAGTGGCGACAGATATTGATGAAATGCCGCACTTAGGGCGCGACCAGTTCCCATCCAATGTAGAAGTGGTGCGCCACGATAAAGAAAAACCAGAACCTGATATTGAAATGCGCGAATTATTACTGGCATTTCAAGGTGTTTTAAAGCGCGTTGATATGCAAAAACACCATAAAATAGAACGCGAAGAAATTTCTATTCGAGAAAAAATGACCCATGTGTTGGCAAAACTCGATGGCGATAAATTTGTCGAATTTCAAACATTATTTAGTTTCAAAGAAGGAAGACTTGGCGTAGTGGTTACATTAATGGCGATACTGGAATTACTTAAATTACAAGTCATTGATATGGTGCAAGCAGATGTGTTCGCGCCGATTTATCTAAAACCTGTTGGAGCAGATAGCTCGGATATTGTAGAATTTGCCGAAGATGATGTGGAACTGGATTCATAATGCAGGCAGGTAAATTAAAAAACATATTAGAAGCAGTCTTACTGAGTGCAGAAAAACCATTATCAGTTGAAAAACTATTAGGTTTTTTCGAGCCAGAAGACTTAGTGAATCGAGATGATACTAAAAAGGCACTGTCAAAACTCCAGCAAGAGTGTGACTCGCGGGGGGTTGAATTAGTCGAAACAGCATCTGGTTTTCGTTTTCAAACGAGAGATGAATATCAGCAGTGGGTCACCCGTCATTGGGATGAAAAGCCTGTTAAGTATTCACGTGCTTTGTTAGAAACCTTGGCGTTAATTGTTTATCGTCAACCCATTACCCGCGCTGAAATTGAAGATATTCGTGGTGTGGCGGTAAGTTCACATATTGTAAAAACGCTACAAGAGCGCGATTGGATTCGAGTTGTTGGTCAAAAAGACGTGCCCGGTCACCCCAGTTTATTAGGCACAACCCGCCAGTTTTTAGATTATTTTAATCTTAAATCACTGGATGAAATGCCAACACTGGCAGAAATTAAAGATATTGATGAATTGTATCCAGAGTTGGCATTGAAGATAGAAGGGGCAGAAGGTGAAATTTCTGAAAATAAAAAGGAGATGGATCACGCACCGGAAAAATCATGATAAAAATAATTATGGGCTTTCTATTTATCCTATTGTTTTCTACACACCCTAGCTAAATGTTCTCGAACCAATTTAGGCGCAGAGCCTAACAGCTTTTTAGTATAGGCTTGCTGTGGGTTTCTAATCACATCGCCTACTAAGCCTTGTTCTAAGATTTTTCCTTCTTTCATGACCGCTACTTCATGCGCGATGGTGGGAATGATGGATAAATCATGGGTAATAAACAAAAATGACATGCCTGTTTCTTTTTGTAAATTCTTTAATAGTTTAAGCACTTGAGCGCGTACCGAAACATCTAAGGCGCTTGTTGGCTCATCGCAAATGATTAACTCGGGTTCTACTGCAAGAGCGCGGGCAATGCCGATGCGTTGGCGTTGTCCGCCAGAAAATTCATGCGGGTAACGATGCGCATGATCGGCTTCTAGGTCTACTTTTAATAACAGTTCTTTGATGCGCTTGTCTTGTCCTGCTTTTCCTTTTGGACCTACGTTTAAACTGTTCATGCCTTCGCGGATGATCTCGCTAATGGTCATGCGTGGGTTGAGCGCAGAATAGGGGTCTTGAAAA
>DQUJ01000078.1 GCA_015662325.1 Leucothrix mucor
TATTCTTTGTTTTCTTTTGGTCGCCATTAAGGTTAGTTTAATGTTTGCCCAGCGTATAATTAATTAATGTAAACAATATTAGTATATGCTAATATTAAAGAGTAGACTGGTGACAGATCTAGTGAAACACTAAGAGATTAAAAAAATCATGAAAAATAAAACATATTTATTATTAACGTTAATCGGTATTTTATCAGCAACGGTTAGTACAGCATCCTTTGCAGATGCAGATTTGGGTATTTATCCGCCGCAAAATTTATTTAATGCGAATATATACCCTCCGCAAACAGCAGGCAAAAGTGCATGGAATAGAATGCCGTCACAATACCCTGCAATCCTTAGTAATCCTTCTGCATCTAACTATGGAAATGCAGGGCCTAGAATGCCTATGGCACCGAATATGCCGATGCCTAGTTTTGCGAAAAAACCACAGACATATAATACGATGAGGCCTGCGCCGCGTTATACGCCTCGCGTACCCTCAAATTATGCTACGCGACCTTCTTATGGTGTTGCGCCTAGATCTGCTCCAGCGCCAAGATACAATGTTCAACCAAGAAGATACACGCCTTACCCGCAGAAAAACCAACAGTTCCAAGGCGGCAACATGGGCAGCAATAACAGCAATAGCAGCTTCCCATTTTCAGGTGGCAACATGCCATTTATGAATAATAAGGGTAATAACAATTCTTTTGGTGGTTTTCCAAGTAACCCAATGGGTAATATGTTTGGCAACAATGGAAATAACAAAATGCCATTCTTTGGTAATACACGCAATAAAAAACGTAAGAAGGCATGGGGTGATGAACGCAATATCTGGCCTGATTTTTACACAGACTTTACAGATGAAGCGTGGGATACCGCGTCGAGAGGCCCACGTGACTTAGGTGTAATGCCAGGTGGCTGGCGTTTTCCTCATATTAGTACACCTGATCCAGTAACGGTTTCAGATGCAATTACTAATCAGTTTCCGCCGATTGCAGAAGAGATGGGTAATATGATGGATTTCTCTGACTGGGGCGTTTTTGACAAGTAAGTTTGACTTGATACCTTTGCACGAATCTCAATACTCTCGTGCAAAGGCCATTCTTGTTCAGCTTGCATTTAAGTAATTTATGTAGAATCATCCTCACTTATAACGTATTTAGTTAATACGCATGGAAGACATTTTATCAAGGGGATGATAATGAATAAAAAAATAATTATAAACGGATTGGGACTTTGTATCGCTGTATCGTTAACAGCATGTGGTATGACGCCTGAAAAACCAACGGTACAAAAAACAGTAACCACTTATCAAGCTAAAAAAGTAGTTCCTGTCGTGGCTGCAAGGGTTGTCACTAAACCGAAAAAACAGATTGTACGTAAGGTAATAACTAAGCCAGTTAAGCGCAAAAGTTATAATACGATTTCTCGTAATCAATATGTTGCAAAATTTGAAGCAGAACAACGCCGTAAAAAATACGCAGCGGTTCATCGCGCACGCAAGGCAAAAGCAGACGCTTTACGTGCTAAGAAACATAGAGCTGTAAAACAAGGTTACATCAACCGTTTCAATGCACAGCAAGCAAGAAACAAGGTCAATAGCGCTCATAAATATCGCGTAACATCAGGACAAGGCTCTTACGCATCATTACGTGGTGATTATGCAAGAAACCCGCAAACGATTGCATTCATTAATAAAATGGTATCAAAACATGGGTTTGATCGTGGTCATTTGAACTACTTGTTTTCAAACACAAATCAAACACCTTTTCTTAAGCGCATGGCATATGCCGATGGTCACCCTAAAAGAAAATTTGGGAAAAAACCGCGTCCTGGTCGTTGGAGCCGCTACCGTGGTAACTTTTTAACACCAAGAACAATCAATAAAGGCGTAGCCTTTGCTCGTGCGAATCGTGTGGCATTACAACGTGCAGAAGATCGCTACGGTGTACCGAAAGAATACATCTTAGGGATTATCGGCGTAGAAACACGTTACGGTGGTAATGTGGGCAAAAACCGAGCAATTGATGCATTAGCGGCAATGGGTTTTGATAATGCGCGTCGTGGCAAGTATTTCCAAAAAGAACTGGAGGCTTACTTATTGATGACGCGTAAAGAAAGGCTAGATCCATTAAAGCCAATGGCATCCTATGCGGGTGCGTTAGGCTTATGTCAATTTATGCCAAGTAATATCAAACGTTACGCTGTTGATCATGATAACAGTGGCACAGTGAACTTATGGACACCAGCGGATGCAATCGGCAGTGTCGCAAACTACTTTCAAAAGCACGGCTGGAAAAACGGCGGAACCGTTACAGTACCTGCTAAATATTCAAGTTCTGGCTATCGTACATTAAGAACGGGCTTTAAAAGCAAACACAGTATTTCGCGTTTGAAAAACATGGGGATTTCTGCAAACAACTTAGGCAACATTTCAGGCAAAGCGAGTTTAATCAAATTAAACAGCTATAGCGGTGATGAGCTTTGGCTTGGTGGTCACAACTTCTACGTTATCACACGTTATAACCACAGCAGTCGTTATGCAATGGCCGTACATCAGCTAGCGCAAGCGATTAAAGGACGTATTGGCGGTGGTCGTGGGATTAGACAAGCATCGCTTGTTTCTCCCATGAAGGTAGTCAACTAAGTAAACAGTTAATCATGTCTTGATTAGCGCACTGATAAACCTATAATGCACAGTTCTTCAATGACTGTGCATTTTTTATGCCTGTCAAAAATATAATTCAGGTATCCGTTTTGATTACAGCATCTAATATCACCATGCAGTTTGGCGAAAAGCCACTGTTTGAAAATGTTTCCGTAAAATTTGGCAATGGTAACCGCTATGGTTTGATTGGCGCGAATGGTTGTGGAAAATCTACGTTTATGAAAATCCTCAGTGGTGAGCTTGTGCCAACCGCAGGAAATGTGACGATTGATCAAGATATTAAATTTGCCGTGTTAGGGCAGGATCAATTTGCCTTTGAAGAATTTAGTGTGCTTGATACCGTGATCATGGGAGATAAAGAGCTTTGGGAGATTAAGGCCGAGCGTGATCGTATCTATGCCTTGCCAGAGATGACGGAAGAAGAAGGCATCAAAGTAGCTGATCTTGAAAGTGAATTTGGCGAGATGGATGGTTACACGGCAGAAGCACGTGCAGGTGAGTTATTGCTAGGCTTAGAAATTGCAGAAGACTTACATTGGGGTTCGATGAGTTCCGTCGCACCGGGTTGGAAACTTCGTGTTCTGCTAGCACAGGCATTGTTCGCAAATCCTGATTTGTTATTGCTCGATGAGCCGACCAACAACCTTGATATTAATACCATTCGCTGGCTTGAAAATATCCTAAACGCACGTAAAAGCACGATGGTTATCATCTCACATGATCGTCACTTTCTAAATAGTGTCTGTACTAATATGGCTGATTTAGATTATGGCGAGTTGCGTATGTTCCCGGGTAACTACGATCAGTACATGACAGCGGCGACTCAAGCTCGAGAGCA
>DQUJ01000083.1 GCA_015662325.1 Leucothrix mucor
GGGTAAGCCTCTAAGGCATCATCTTCGTTGTTCCACTTCTTATAAAGGCAATAAGCATTTACTGCGAAACGCGCCTAGAATATGATGCCTTAGAGGCTTACATAATTTTATGGGACTTGATCAGAGGTTCCTTAAGCAAATGACGCTATTTTTATCCTTTATCTTTCAGCATATCTTTTACTAAATTCATGCTTTTAAGTACGTTGAGTGCTTCAAATAACGGGTAGTCAGTCCTGGCAAGGTTTTTATCTTTGTTCGATTTATTATCATCGTCGTTGTTAGCCGCACCCGTATTGTTCTTTTCTGTTGATGTATCTACAGCATCGTGTGCTGGTTTGTCCGTTTTTTTATCTTTGCTCGTGCTGTTTGGATTGCTTAAATGCCCGCTAAGATCAGCTTCGGAGAGCTCTTTTATTTTATCTGGGTTGCCGTCTTTGTTGTTATTGGCTAGTTCTAATGGTTCGATAAGAATATCAGGTTCAATACCTTTGGCTTGAATAGAGCGTCCCGATGGCGTGAAGTAACGTGCTGTAGTGAGTTTAACAGCCGTTTTTTCATCCAGTGGTAATACGGTTTGAACCGAGCCTTTACCAAAGGTTTTTACGCCCACAATTAAGGCGCGTTTATGATCTTGTAACGCACCTGCAACGATTTCTGATGCAGAAGCAGAGCCTTGATTGACAAGTACCACCATGGGGGAATTTTCGAGTAGATCATCGGGTGTTGCATCGTAGCGCATGACAGAATCTGCAACGCGTCCTTCGGTATAAACGATTTTTCCTTTTTTAAGGAAAATATCAGAAACACCGACTGCGCCACTTAAAACGCCACCAGGGTTATTTCGTAAATCTAATACCAGACCTTTTAATGGGCCCTTATTTTCTTCTTTAAGCGTGGTGATCGCTTTGCTTACGCCATCGGTTGTTTTGGATTGAAAACTAGAGATTCGAATATAGCCATAACCCGCTTCCAGAAAACGTTGTTTGACACTTTTAACTTTAATAACAGCGCGAATAATGGTGATTTTTAAGGGTTTATTTTCGCCGTCACGCACGATTAATAATTCGATGGGTTCGCCTGGCTTACCTCGCATTATTTTAACTGCATCGCTCAGTGTTAAGCCTTTTACTTGTTTATCATCAAGGCGAATAATTAAATCGCCAGGCTTTAATCCTGCTTTTTCTGCGGGTGTATCATCAATCGGGGAAATTACTTTTACAAAGCCATTTTCCATGCCAACTTCAATGCCTAAGCCACCAAACTCCCCCGATGTGCCGACGCGTAATTCGGTGTAGGCTTCTTCATCAAGATAAGCTGAATGGGGGTCTAAGCCTGTTAACATGCCGCGTATCGCATTCTTAATGAGCTTTTTATCATCGACTTCTTCTACGTAGTCGCGTTTAATCCGTGTGTACACTTCAGAGAACTGTTTGAGTTGCTCAAGGGGTAATGTGGCGCGTTTTTGTTCGGTATCTTTATATGCAAAAACATTCATGCTGCTGGTGACGGTAATGCCTAAGACCCCTCCAAGGAGTAAGCCTGAAATGATTGTTTTGTTTAATTGCATATTTTCTCCGTACTATTTTGCTTGTTGGGCATTATCAATAATTTATAGCTAAAATACTATCTGTTATTGATATGTTTTGCTTATCGACACCAACTAGAAGGGTTGCGATGTGATGTGCCTTTACGTATCTCAAAATATAGACCATTTTGCGAACGCCCGCCTGAGTTCCCGACCGCCGCGATCACTTCTCCGAGTTTAACTATTTGTCCTTGTTTTTTATAAACGCTGCGGTTGTAGGCGTAGAGGCTACGATAGTTGTTATCGTGACGGATAATAATGAGATAGCCATAGCCATTTAATCGCCCACTAAATTCTACTTTACCACGTGCTACAGCGCGTACTTTACTGCCACCTGCAGCGGAAATTATGACACCTTTCCATTTTTGCTTACTGTTGCGCTTACTGCCGTATGTTTTGGTGATACGCCCTCTAACGGGCCATGATAGCCTTCCTTTTAAGGATGAGAACGCTTTATTAGGGACATAATGGGGCGTTGCAAGTATGACTTTTTTACTTGGTTTTTTTGTCTTCTTGCTTTTATTGTTCTTCGCTTTTTGCGCGCGTACCTTTTCGAGTTTGGCTTGTTTTATCTTTTGTTTTCTTAATCGCTCTGCTTTTGCTTGTTTTGCGGCTAAACGTGCAATCACACCTTGTAAGCGGTGTTCTTGGTTTTTCAGTTTAGTTAATTCTTGTTTCTTGGTCGTTACTTTTCTGCGTTGATGTTTGTATGATTTCTCTCTTTGTTTTACCGCTATTTTGAGTTCTTTTTTAGTGACGACTTGTTGTTTTTGCAGGGCGGTTAATGCGTGTGTATCTTTGTTAATTTGTAACTGTACGGTTTGAATTTTTTCTAAACGCGTTTTGATTTTATTGATGCGTTTAACACGATGCAGGTTTAAATATTCAAAATATTTAACCGTACGGCTAATATCAGAAGGGTCGTCCTGCTTTAAAAGCAAACGAAGGTGTGATTGTTTGCCCGAGGTGTAAAGGGCTTGCATCTGTTGAGAGAGTGCGTCTTTTTCTTGGTCTGTCTGTTTTTGTAATTTTTGTTTTAGTGCATTTGATTTAATCAGTTTTGTCGCAAGCCGATTGATTGCAGATTCGGTGTTGTGTAACAGACGAGACGCATCGTTAAGCTTTTTCTCAGCGTTTAATACATCTCTATGTAATTTGTTTGAGGTTACCCGCGCATTTTGTAGATTGGTTGTAGCACTATTAATTTTTCGCTGTAGTTTCTTCTGTTGTTGGTTTTCTGCGTGAAGGATAGATATAGGGGGGAAAACCACAGATGCAAATATGCACACAATAATTAACCGTAGGGTTAATATTGTGAATGTTTTTTTAATAACAGTGTTTTTAACAACCGCATTAAAGACTGGTTTAGATAAAATGCGCAAACTATTTCCCCTTATATAGTTTGCCTGATTTTATCAGTTAATCAGGGTGGTTAAAAGTAGGTTTCAAGTGACATTAGCGTAAAAGTATATTATTGTATTGTTGTTTTATAATATTAGAGCTTTCGAAATTAGTTATAAACATTTCGTCAGTATTCTCGAAAAAAGAGCGAACCAGTATAGCGGATTAGAATATGAGCAGTATGGGAATAGGTGTTGATAAAAGTTGTACCTTAGTGAGTGACTTATTAGTTAGAGAAGAAGATGTAGAAACGGCATCAAGGTCACTAAAAGCAATATCCCATCCTTTAAGACTAAAAATTCTGTGTGTCTTAGGTGGAAACGAAGTGAGTGTTCAGGATATTGTAGAATGTGTGGGTACATCACAGAGTAATATTTCTCAACATCTTGCTATTCTTCGCGACAAAGGCATTCTAGGTTCTAGAAAAGAAGCAAACCGCGTTTTTTATCGTGTGGCAGATTCAAGAACCTTAAAGTTAATTAGTATGATGCAAGAAGTCTTTTGTCGTACGCGTTAGTTCTAACAACGCAGATTAAACCTAACATAATTTCACCTTATAATGTTTCTGTTTTTTTCGCTACGCTTCTAGTTCTCGGACAAGCTCCTAGGGGTTATTTCCCTAGTTCTTATAGTAGTTTTATCTCACTATACTTTCATCTAAAAGTCTTAAATAAAAAAATAAAAACATAAAAAAAACATTAGAGCTTTACGCAAGGCGTTGTGGCGGTTATCTTATCGCTTTATTTCTTTTTCATTTTATCTCCTATGCAAGAATATATTGATTTCGCACAAAATCACCCCTTAATGGTTATCGGCTTTTTTGCTGTTTTAGGCTTTATTTTTAAAACAGAAATATCTGCTTTAACCCGAAAGTACAAGCAGCTGGGTGTGAATGCAGCTGTTATGTTGTTGAATAAAGACAATGTCTTAGCGCTGGATGTTCGAGAAGATAAAGAGATAACAGATGGGATGATTAAAGGTGCACGCCATATAACCTTAGGCAATTTCCCTTCAAGAATAGCTGATTTAGAAGAATACAAAAAACAGCCCGTGTTAGTTTATTGCCGAAGTGGGAGCCGTTCGGGTCATGCTTGTCAATTATTGACGAAGGCCGGTTTTGAAGATGTTTCCAATCTGAGTGGTGGCATCATGGCATGGGAGTCCGCTAATCTTCCTTTGTCAAAGAGATAGGTAATAACTTAATGGCTAATGCTAATATTGTCATGTATTCCACCCGTTTTTGCCCTTATTGTATGCGCGCGCGACGGATGCTAAAAATAAAAAATGTAGAATATGAAGAAATATTGGTGAGTGATGACTCTATGATGAGAGTCAAAATGGAAGAATTAAGTCAGCGGACATCTGTACCGCAAATTTTTATAAATGATGAACATATCGGTGGTTACGATGATATGGCACTATTAGATCGAAAGGGACAGCTTGATACGCTTTTGAATGCAAGTAATCAAGCATCAAATTAAAATTGTAATTTTTAGAAATTAAAAGGATTGAAAATGGCAGAAGATAAAACAGATGCGGTAGCACAAGATGTGTCGGATCAAGAACAGCAGTTTATTATTGAGCGTATTTACGTAAAAGATATTTCATTCGAATCACCTAATAGCCCTGCTATTTTTACTCAAGATTGGAGTCCAGAAACTAATTTGCAATTAACCACGCAATCAACCCCTTTAGGTGATGATCATTATGAAGTGGTGTTGCAATTAACAGTAACGGTTAAAGATAAAGAAAAGACGGCATTTTTGGTTGAAGTAAATCAAGCGGGAACATTCTTGGTTAAAGGTTACCCTCAAGAGCAGTTGAATCATTTGTTGGCGAGCTTCTGCCCGACAAACTTATTCCCTTATGCGCGTGAAGTGGTGTCTAACTTGGTGTCTAAAGGTAGTTTCCCAGAAATGCACCTATCACCAATTAATTTCGATGCACTTTATGCGCAGCGATTAGAAGAAGAGGAGGCAAATGCAAACCAGCCTGACGCTAATGCTGTTGGTAACAATGGAGCTGCAGACGCTTAATCTTAATTTACAAGAGCCATAAAAAATGAAGTCAGACCGACCCAGTAGAATTTCTGTTTACGGCGCAGGTTCGTGGGGTACGGCTTTGGCTTTGCAGCTCGCCCGCAACGGGCTAGAAGTGATGCTCTGGGATTATACCCCAGAGCACATCGCGCATTATGATGAAGCGCGTGAGAATACGCATTATCTTCCTGGTATTGCTTTTCCAGATAATCTCCACTGTACCGATAGTATTGATGTGATGATGAATCACGCCAGCGACCAATTGGTGGTGATTCCTAGTCATGGATTTCGATCGTTATTACAAACGCTTAAACCATTGCTAACGGCTGATCATACGATTGTGTGGGCAACCAAAGGTTTAGAGCTGGGCACAGGTAAATTATTACACGAAGTATTGGAAGAAGAGTTGGGTGATAACGTGCCTTACGGTGTTGTATCAGGCCCTACTTTTGCCAGCGAAGTCGCAAGGGGGTTGCCCTCTGCAATGACAGCTGCTGCATCTACCCCAGAATTGGCACATCGCACGGCCGCGGCATTTCAAGGTGGCAACTACCGTGTCTATACCAGTAATGATGTGCTGGGTGTGGAGCTTGGCGGTGCAGTCAAAAATGTGTTGGCGATTGCAGCGGGTATTTCTGATGGTTTGGGTTTTGGTGCAAATGCACGCGCTGCCATTATCACGCGTGGCTTAGCTGAGATTATGCGCCTTGCAGAAAGTATGGGCGCAGAACACGATACGATTATGGGACTTTCGGGCGTGGGTGATTTGGTATTAACCTGTACTGATGATCAATCACGTAATCGACGTTTAGGTTTGGCGCTGGGTAGAGGCCAAGATACCGAATCGGCGATTAAAGAAATAGGTCAAGCCGTCGAAGGTGCAAAATCATCGCATTGTATTGGTGTGCTGGCAGAACGAGCAGGGGTGGAAATGCCAATTTGTGATGTGGTACATCGGGTGATTTATAAGAACCTAGACCCTAAAGAGGCGGTTAAAGAGTTGTTTAGTCGCGAGCTGAAAGCTGAGTTTTAGTAAGAAATGAAAAGATAAAACCACAGAGGGACAGGTTCACAGAGAAAAAAACTAAGTCTATTATTTCTCTGTGCGCTCCGTGTCCTCTGTGGTTAAATGTTTATTGCATACGTTTTCCCACACCCCAATCGGATATTTTTTAAAGCATGTCGATCAAGCAACTTCCCCCACATCTTGTAAATCAAATCGCCGCTGGTGAAGTGGTCGAACGCCCTGCGTCGGTGGTTAAAGAATTACTCGAAAACGCGATAGATGCAGGCTCGACCCAAATAGAAATAGAAATAGAGCAGGGCGGTGTTAAGCGCATTTGTATTCGGGATAACGGCAAAGGTATTCCAAAAGATGAGTTGTCACTCGCATTAAGCCGACATGCGACCAGTAAAATCGCATCTTTGGATGATTTAGAGCAGGTCATGTCACTGGGTTTTCGAGGCGAGGCGTTGCCGAGTATCGCATCAGTATCTCGTATGAGCGTCAGTTCAAAAACAGAAGGCAGCGAACAAGGCTGGATGCTGACTGACGATGGACAAGAAAATTTTAGTGATCCCGAACCTGTTGCACAGGCTAAAGGCACGACAATAGATGTGCGTGATTTATTTTATAATGTACCTGCACGGCGTAAATTTCTAAAAAAAGAAAACACCGAATTTAAACATTTATCCGAAGTGGTTAAAAAAATATCACTGAGTAACTTTCAGATAGGTATTAACTTACGTCATGGTTCTCGCTCGGTATTAACCTTGCAACCCGCCAAAGATAGAATAGGCGCAGATCGACGGGTAGCCGAAGTATGTGGCCCTGCATTTATGCAAGAATCCTTGTATCTTGATTATGAAGCAGCGGGTTTAAAACTGTGGGGTTGGGTTGGTTTACCAACGTTTTCCCGATCACAAGCGGATCTACAATATTTTTATGTGAATGGACGTATCATTCGAGATCGTGTTGTTACTCATGCTGTGCGCCAAGCGTATAGCGATGTGTTGTACCACGGTCGTCATCCTGCATATGTATTATTTTTAGAAATGGCGCCCGAAAAAGTAGATGTGAATGCGCACCCCACGAAGCATGAAGTACGTTTTCGTGAAGCGCGATTAGTGCATGATTTTTTATATAGAACTTTACACCAAGCACTGGCAGATGTGAGACCTAATAGCGATTCTTTAACGCCACAGATTCCACAGCATGAATCAGCTACGCAAGCGTTTCAATACACGCCGACTCAGCAGAATTTGAGTATTCCTGTTTCAAATAAGATGAAAGAAGGACAGGTGGCAGAACAGATGGCGGTGTATCAGAAGATGCACGAGGCAGCTCCTTTTGTGGCTGGCGCGTCGTCATTAGAAACAGGCTTAGGGCAAGAAAAGTTACCGCCTTTATCAGCAAAATTCTCTGATAAGTTATCCGTGGGTATTACGGCTTCAATGCCCGTCACAACTGAGAACAATTCGTTTCAAGAAACAGGACAAATTCCGCCACTGGGTTTCGCCGTAGCCCAATTACACGGCATTTATATATTGGCAGAAAATGCGGAAGGGTTGGTTGTGGTAGACATGCACGCCGCACACGAACGCATCACTTATGAGCATCTAAAGAAAAGTATGGCGGAAGATAATGTGCGCTCACAACCATTGTTAGTGCCTAGTTCATTAGCGGTTAGCCAAAAGGAAGGCGATTGCGCAGAAGAGTTTGCCAAAACATTCCAACAATTAGGGTTCGAATTGAATCGACTAGCGCCAGAAAAGCTCGCCATTCGTGCTGTACCTAGTTTGTTAAAAGATTCGAATGTGGAACAGCTCGTACGCGATGTGTTATCTGATTTATTAGAGCATGGCAGTAGTGACCGTATTCAGACCGAAATGAATGAAATTCTATCTACCATGGCATGTCATGGTTCGGTGCGAGCGAATCACCGTTTAACACTGCCCGAAATGAATGCCTTATTGCGTGACATGGAAAGAACAGAACGCAGTGGGCAATGCAATCATGGAAGACCTACTTGGACGCAGATGAGTATTGATCAACTTGATAAGCTATTCATGCGTGGCCAATAAATGCACACCTCTTTAAACCGCCTTGACTTAAGGAGTCTTCAGATTTCTTAGCTTCTACTGGAAGTTGCTTACTTAAATCTTTAAGCTTTTCTGGTGTCGGAGCATCAAGGATATAGTCTTGCGACTTTTCTTTTATGTATTGTAAAGTTAGTGGTACGCCTGTTGTGATTGAATCCCAGAGTATCTCACCTAAAATTGCGCTAGATATAAA
>DQUJ01000104.1 GCA_015662325.1 Leucothrix mucor
ATGCGTACAGTTTCCATTTTCACATTTTAATCCGTTAAATATACGCTGTGGTCTACCAAGGATTTCACTGCCGGATATAATAATATCAAACACATCATTATCATTCATTCCCGTGTTATTGCTTCGCATTCTGTTTGCTGTATCCATTAGCAATAGGCTCGCCTCATTACGAAAATGTGATTCATTGGCAGCTTTAATCGCGGCTATTTGCAAACCGCTTAAGCCCATAAGACCAATAGACATAACAACCAATGAAACAAGAATTTCTATTAAAGAAAAACCTTGATTTTTCGTAGGATAAGCAGACAATTCTTGCAAGAAAACACCTTTCAATACTTTATAATTATTATTAATGTCCTATGCTGGGTTATTTGTTGATAACAACACAAGCACATTCATAGAGTCTATTTTAGACAGCACTGTATTATACCACATATCGGCTAAACCAAGAATTTTATCGATATAAAAAAGATAAACGGTAGCTCATTAAAATCAATAGCTTACATGATTCAACTTAACGATAGAAGCATTACCCTGGAGTCACATTGAAAGAACAAATAGAAAAATCCACAGAAAAAGATATAAGTAGTATGAATAGTCTACTAGAGGCATACCTCTCACCCGTAATCCAATTTTTTGATGGACAACCGTGGTTTCAAGGCGGTGCCATTATGCTCATCACCTTTTTATTCGCATCCTTATTGTCTTGGATGATTTTTCGAATCCTTAAATTTCTGACCAGCAAAACCAAATCTTATCTTGATGATCGTTTATTGGTAATTGCGCGTCCGCCTATTTATTACTCTTTACTTATTACTGGTTTTTCCGCTGGCATTAAACGAATGCCACTTTCTGATAAATTAACCGATTATTTGGTTTTTGGGTTTAAAACCATCGGCGTGATTATTTGGATGGTAGCACTGATTCGTATTTCTAAAGTGGTTTTACAGCAACTTGCTTGGGGAAACAGCAAAAGCAAACACCGTTTGATTCAGCCGCAGACCTTACCCTTGTTTGATAACATTTCAAAATTACTGATTGTTGCCATTGCGGTTTACATTATGTTCCAGATTTGGGGTATTGATATGACGGCTTGGGCAGCCTCTGCGGGCATCATGGGTCTTGCTATTTCTTTTGCCGCAAAAGATACCTTAGCCAATTTATTTTCGGGTGTGTTTATATTGGCCGATAGCCCTTATAAAATTGGTGACTATGTGGTGCTTGATGGAACCCAACGTGGCAAAGTTACCCATATTGGGCTTCGTAGCACACGTTTAATTACGCGTGATGATGTTGAAGTGACCGTACCTAATTCGATTATGGGTAATTCTAAAGTCACCAATCAAAGTGGTGGCCCTAACCCTAAATTCCGCATTCGTGTAAAAGTGGGCGTGGCGTATGGAACAGATACGGATAAAGTTCGTGAGATTTTAATGAATGTTGCAGAAAAGGAACCATTAGTAACTAAAACACCCCAACCACGCATACGCTTCCGTGCCTTTGGCGATTCTAGTTTGGATTTTGAATTATTGTGCTGGATTGAAGACCCTGAGTTACGCGGTCGAACGTTGGATAAATTAAACGATTCGGTTTATAAACAATTTAACGAAAATAGCATTGAAATTCCGTTTAATAAACAGGATGTTTACATCAAAGAAATGCCTAAAGGCTAAATTCTGAGCCTTGTAAATTAAATGTGTATCAACTCATTTAACCACCATTTTTCTTATAGGTACTTTGTAGTACCGTTTTAGCGCTATCTGTGCCACCTTTTGATTTTGAGGTAACACGATAGTAATGGCTCTTTTTTTCCATCGGTATTGCCAGTGACTCACCTGGAGCGTTAATCGGAGGCAATTCCTCAATCAGATAGACAGCCTTTCCTACGACTTGATGCATTTGGGATATTTCAACCGTGCTCAAGTTATCCCATATGGCATCATTAGCTAGCATCCGAGTATTATCAAATTGATACAAGCCGTTAGTATTATCAAAAGAAGTGGATAAATCACCTTCTCCAGTCTCTTCCAAGTAGACCTCCCCCGCACGCAGGGCAGATTCTGCTGCTTGAAATGATAAGTTTTTATCACGAAGGTTAGTGGTCATTTGCTGTTGCATTAGCGTCGTTTTTACAGACGCAGTAACCAATACCATTAAAACAATGACCATAATCAACCCAACAATTAATACCGCGCCTGATTGTTTTTGCTTTGTATTCATTAAAATCCTACGCTCCGATTTCTAAGTGCTATGGTTGTTGTAAAAACACGCCTTAAATAGGTATCGCCACTCGCTAAGATAATATCAGCACCATTAAACTTAATCGTTTGTACCCCTGTGGTGACATTATTGTTTCGTGAGCGCAATAATAAACTTAGTTTTACACTCACAACATGATTCCAGTCGACCACCTTATCAGCACTCACATAATAATTAGGAGAGCGATCATTATTAGTGTCCTCGCCATAAATAATCTGCAAACTTTCTACGCCTTCTAGTATTTCTTCTTTATTACCTGGCCGAGCATTGTTCCCTAAACTTTTCATATACAAGGAAGGTGCATTGTTTTGATAACCTGTTTTACTATCAGAACGCTTACCCACAAAGAAGATGGCCTCATTTAATACAGACACTTGCGCTGTTGGAAGATTGATATTATTCAGATCTAAAGCTGTATTACCTGGAGTACTGCATGATGTCTCGTTTATATCTGCCTGCGTATTATCTGCTCCAGCACAGTCTGTATCTGTACACCCACAAACCTGAGCGAAACTCACTGTTTGGCAATCATTAATAGCTAAAATATCACCTGTTTTTAAGTCAATTTCAGAAAATGTTAAAATACCTGCGGCCTGCGCAGTTAAATTAGCCACCTGTGGATTCGTATACCAAATTTTTAAAATATCAGATGATCGTTTTGACTTTATGCCTGAGTCTTTATTCGCACCACCAGATGATGACCAATGCGCTGTGCTTATATTACTTACCCCTGAATTAGGGTTGGTTGTGTATGCTTGACCATAATCAGTATCTTTTGCTTCCCACGCTTCAATCATCTTCCATGGTTTAAAGGTTTCTGTTGCAGGGTCTGCAGATTTAACAACAGACTGGCTCGGCGCTGGAACAACCGTTTGACAACCAAAATTACCTGCCTCTTGAATAATTTCTGTCATCACCGAAAATGCAAAACGCGCATTTTCTTGCATTTCCGCTTCAGCTTGCAATAGTGTATTTGAATGCTTACTTGCAATAAAAATTTGAAACACACCTGACATAACGAATAAGCCTAAGACCATCGCAACCAAAAGCTCGACAAGGTTAAAACCTTTTTGTGATTTATTAATACTCATTTTATTATTTTAATTATATTTGTCTAAAACGAAACCGTGGTAACAACACGCGCCATTTGCGCATCTTTATTTTTCCACCACACTTTCACGACATATTGTGTACCTGTATTATCACACGCAACATCAGATGGTACTCCATCATCGGGAGTTGAATCTATACAAACAACACCTGTTCCACTAGGTAGTTTTCGCAATGCATCTTGCCTCCATTCGTACATATCATTTTGAGCCATTTCTGTGACACTGCAACCTGATAAAGTAAAACAACTATCATGTTTTGTTGCGGTAGGGTTATTGTAAACCTTCTCGACAATCAAACCTTGTGGATTAGCCCGCATACGCTCTAATAAATCATGCGCTAAAACAGTTGATTGCGTATTGAAATAAGCACTACGACTATATTGTTGAGATTTTGCCTGCAAACCTGCCGCACCTAATAAACCAATAGATAACACGATTAAGGCAATCAACACTTCAATCAATGTAAAGCCTTTGTTTCGTTGCACATTAAAGCCTGTTTGTTTGTTTATTATTATTTTCATCTTTTATATATTTTCGACTTAATTAAATGAGACCTTTGCACGAGAGTATGGCGAGAGTAAAAATAGCGTAATTTCTCCTATTTTTCTTAAAAATAAAACAGGTGAAATTTAAGCATTTTTAATCCGTTATATCTCTCGTAAAAAAGATCTCTAAATATCACTATTCAGAGGAACACGATGATAAAGTATCTTGTGAATCCGCTTTTCTAATACGTCCATTCATCGAGATAATCATGCCTTTTTTTGCCGAATCACCTCGTTTATCGCAGAATGTTACTTTACCGGAATAACCGCGTGCAAAGCCTTCAGCATTATAAGTAATACGATTAGTGTTACCAGTAAATTCCATCGTAATATCCGAGGCGCCAATACTGTTATCTTTCAAAATTCTTTCGCCTGCGTCAATCGTGCCATCACCATCTTTATCATGAAACACTAACCAACCATTACTAAAATCAGTTGATTGGGTATCACAAGCATCACCCGCACTATTGCGTCGACATAATGTGACAGCAGAGCCAAAGGTAATCGCTGCGCTACGGGTATAACTTGCACCACCCAAAAACTCGTTATATAACGCTGTCATACGGTTATCTTGCACGGTTGTTTGTAAGCTTGGCATTCCCATAGCCGCTAAAATACCAATAATAGCAACGGTCACAATAAGTTCTATTAGCGTGAAACCTTGGTTATTTTTATTATAATATTTCATTTTATTTAATTTAATATTTACTTTAGTTTACGCCAAGACATTCTACCCGAGAAACGGCTTGCGGATTCTCTAAACATACCCACACTACCGCCGGTGCCTGTTACATATTTACCTTCAGCACGAGTAGTATGCGTAATCACCGCAGGTGTACTAAAAATCACACCTAAACTAGGCTTTTGCACAC
This sequence comes from Leucothrix mucor, assembly GCA_015662325.1. The sequence continues at coordinate 4,789 of DQUJ01000104.1, forward strand.
CAGAAATAATAGTGCTGCTGTCATTATAAGTTACATTATCAGCTTCTGTGAATTGCTTATCGTTATTAGTATCAAATGGGATTACGTTCAAACGATTTCCATCAATTGCATTAAGTTCCATAATCCAGCTTTTTCCTCCCCATATACAGTCATTTTGTGGTGGTGTCATGGTGGTAAATATAATACGGCCGCCACGTAGTAGCGCCTGAGAGATAACACGCTCACCTTGTTTGCTAACACCTTCAGGTGAAAGTAAGGGCATGTACCAACCTTGTGCCGTTGCGTAATCCACAGGGTTCGTTGATGTAACGCGACTAACAAAATCTGTGCTCACAGTAATTTCTTGTAAGATTGCTTGCGCTACTAGTTCATTTTTTTCGACTTCTACGTTGTTATCACGAATTCCGTAGAAGCTATTCGCCGCAGGCGTTGTGTCTTCAAACATATTGTCATTCACATCAAAGTAACGACCTGTTCCAAAGTAAATCATCAATCCACCTGCTGGGTGCTTACCTATTTGTGGCGCGGCCGTAATACTTTGAGTGGGTGGGCACGTTGATCCTTCACACGCTTTAAATAAGGGTTTTGGTGCTGTACTTGTTCCATACTTAATTTTCCATTTATCAGGGTCTGCATTACTTACATCAAATGCCCAAAGGTTGCCTAAT
>DQUJ01000212.1 GCA_015662325.1 Leucothrix mucor
CGAAGCGCGCCTAGAATATGATGCCTTAGAGACTTACAGAATTTTATGGGACTTGATCAGAGGTTCCTTAAAAAACTCGGTCAATAGACCTGCTATTACCCTCATTTTTAAGAAAAACAGGAAAAATCACGCTATTTTTTCTCTCGCCATACTCTCGTGCAAAGGTCTCTAGTACAAAAAACACAGGTGTTTTATTATGACATAAGTAACACAGTCGCGTAGGATACGCGCATGGAAACAGTACTCGTAACAGGTTGTTCTAGTGGCATTGGTTATCACGTAGCGAAAGGCTTGCAAGCGCGTGGTTACAATGTGTATACAACCGCACGAAAAGATGAAGATATTAAGCGTTTAATTGCCGAGGGCTTTAAATGTTTAAAGCTTGATTATGCCGATTCGGAAAGTGTTCAAGATTTAGCCAATGAACTGATGTTGTTGATTGGTACCAACTTATATGGGGTGTTTCATAATGGCGCTTATGGGCAGCCCGGTGCAGTAGAAGACCTTACGCGTGCCACAATTGAAAAACAGTTTGCCAGTAATGTGTTTGGTTGGATGGAGCTTAATAATCGTTTAATTGTATTAATGCGCCATAATAATCGCGGGCGTATTATCTTTAATAGCTCGGTACTGGGCTTGATTTCACTGCCATTTCGCGGTGCTTATAATGCCAGTAAATATGCGATTGAAGGTTTTGCCGACACCTTACGTTTAGAGCTTTCTGATACAAACGTTAAAGTATCCTTAATAGAACCTGGTCCTGTAGAAAGTCGTTTTCGGCCGAATGCTCTTCAGGCGCTTAAAGATAACGTCAGTATGGAAGATAGCGTGCATCGCGATCGTTACCGAAAAACAGTCAGGCGTTTAGAAAAGGAAGGCGCAGTTGTACCTTTTACATTGCCACCCGAAGCGGTATTGAAAAAAGTGATTCATGCGCTTGAGAGTAAACGACCACAAGCACATTACTATGTAACGTTTCCAACCTATTTGTTTGGCACACTTAAGCGCCTGTTACCAACAAAGTGGCTGGATGCGCTGATTATTAAAATTGCAGGTTCAGAGTTGGATTCATAAAACTGGATCAAAGTCGTAATGAAGTTATAGGGAGACCTTTGCACGAGAGATATGACGGATTAAAATGCTTAAATTCTCCCTGATTTTTAAGAAAAACAGGAAAAATTACGCTATTTTTACTCTCGCGCCATACTCTCTCGTGCAAAGCTCTCATAGGAATCAAAATGCTCGAATACTTATTTTTTAATCAAATAATTGCAGATAAATTCACCCAGTTTCTCGAAGTTAAAAACCTCGCATGGGAACAATTTACAGACCCTATGCTAGAGTCAATCGTGATAAAAACGCCCGAAGAGTTAGACGATGATATTTGGGATGAACTGGATGATTATCATGAAAAACTAGGCGAGGATGATCAAAAACTATTAGAAGATGCGTTGGATGATACTGAAGAAACCAATGCGGCAGGTATTTATATTCAACTGGCTAATGGTGATCAAACCGTTGCGCAGATTAATCCCGATGTGATGAATCGCATGTTAAGTGTGATCAACATGGATGAGTTTAATCGTTTTGTAGAAACCATTGTGAGCAGTGTCGAAATGCCTGATGACTCGCCTATTTGTGAAAAGAAGTAGAGCAGCTGTTACTCACCTTTATATCGTGTTTTTTAGTCGTAACTGAATCACAAACAACGTGCCTGCTTCCTTATCTTCAAGATCTCTTTCAAGACCCTCATCAAGGCTGTCTTCAAGCTTAATTTCACCATTGGATGCTTTCAAAATAGACTGAATAATACCCAGCCCTAAACCCGTTCCGCCCGTGTCCCGTCGAGTGGTAAAAAACGGTGTAAAAATACGTTCTTGATTCGCTTTAGAAATCCCACTGCCATTATCGTGAATATAAATTTTAATCTGTTTATTATCGACCTTTGTGGTCAATTTAACCTGCGTAGAATCATGTTGTAGGCTATTGTCAAACAAGTTGCTTAGCACGCTATAAAGGGCGCTGGGCGCAATGCTAATGTGATGATCAAGCTCGGTTTTATCAAAGATAATGTTAAGTTTCGAATCGGCATAGCGCGATTCTAATTGCTCTAAAGAGTCTAATAAATAACTGGTTTCTGATGTGCTTTGTAAGGAATCGGCACGCGCTTGTTCTAGCAAACGATTGACTAGGTTTTTTAAGCGTGTGGTGTCTTCTTGTAAATTATCTAAAAAGCGCGTGCGCTGTGCTAGCTCCATCTCATCGCCGTGTTCTTGTAGCAGTTCTAAGCTACCCTGCATAGACGTTAGTGGCGTTTTAAATTCGTGTGATACATGCGATGCAAACTGTTGAATATAGTGTGACCGTTCTTTAAGGGTGTGTGACATTTCAGAAAAACTATTAGAAAGCTTTGCTAATTCATAGGTTCCGGGCCGTTTTAATACCTCGACAGTTTCAATTTCTCCACGGGTCACTTGCTGGGTTTGATCAATTAATTCACGAATCGGGCGAGACAGTCGTGATGAAATGAACAACACAATCAAACCTGTTAACGCTAATAATACCAGCGATAATAAAATCACTTTTTCTTTAATACTGAAAAGGTGTTTAAGAATGTTTTGGGGCGTTCGTGAAAGATAAACCACGCCATACACCTTACCGTTATTAATAATAGGAAAGGCTGTAAATACACGAATACCTGTACCGCGACTAATGGATGCGATTGAAGGCGGTGGTTCATCCGAAATACGTTCGCGCAGTACCGATGTGTAATGTCCTTTTAATGCGCTTTGCACCTCTTTCACATGAGCTAAGGATTGGTTTAATTCGCTTCTCCCAGCAACCACAACACCGTTAGCATCTAAAATCCGCATACCTGCAAGGGTGAATTTCTGGGTGTTAAATAAGATGTTTTGCATCTTTTTGCCTGCGACTTGAGCCACCGACTCATTCGTTATTTGTTTATTTACATTTTTCGATTTTGGGTCGGGTCTACGTGGTAGCGTTTTCTGTTTAGATAAATCCAAAGTAGGCACTATGGGCGTATATCTACCGTTTCGTTTGACTTGGTTTTGGCCAATTAATTCGCGGTAAACACTGGCAAACACAGCCGATTGGGTGATTAACTCAAGTTCGGTTTTTCGTACTAATTCATTTTCATAAAAACGAAAGAAATAAAGACTTGCTAAGGGGAGTAACAACACCGAAAGCACCACCATTAATAAAATAGTGCGCAGGCGAAATAAGCGTTTTAATTTGTGTTGTGCGTTTATTTTCATATCTTTTATAAAATCTTATTAACTACTCTGAGGGTTGTAGTTTGTAGGATAGACGTAATACGTTTGTTGTTATCCCTTCCACTGAGCAAGGTTTAACAAGGGGAGGGTTAGGGGGGATAGAATGATAGGAATAAATATATTTTGAGTTTTCCACCCTCTCCCAACCCTCTCCCTGTTAGGGAGAGGGA
>DQUJ01000242.1 GCA_015662325.1 Leucothrix mucor
ATCGATCGTTACGTTTTTGCCACTTTCCAGCGCAGGCTTGGCAAGCTTGATTAGCTCGTTATCTAAGGCTTTATCAATACCATGATCTTGACCCATGGTGTGATGCTCATCTGCATGAGATTCTGCCTTAGGTTTAGTTAATAGCCTGCTATAATCAAGCCCTTTTGCTTTCCAATGTTCAATTGCCGATTGCATATTTAATTTGTTTGATTGACCGACCATTTCGGCAACCGTTTTAAAACCAAGCTTTGCCATAATCTGACGCATTTCTTCGGCCACAAAGAAGAAGTAATTAATAATATGTTCTGGCTTACCCGTAAACTTCTTGCGCAATTCTGGATCTTGCGTAGCAACGCCCACAGGACAGGTATTAAGATGACATTTACGCATCATCAAACAACCTTCTGCAATCAGTGGCGCGGTGGCAAAACCAAATTCATCTGCACCTAATAAAGCAGCAATGACAACATCGCGCCCTGTTCGCAAACCACCATCTGCTTGAACGCACACGCGAGAACGTAATTTATTCATCACAAGCGTCTGGTGTGTTTCTGCCAAGCCCAACTCCCAAGGAGAGCCTGCGTGACGAATAGACGTTAATGGCGATGCACCTGTACCACCATCAAAACCAGAAATAGTCACGTGATCGGCATGTGCTTTTGTTACACCTGCTGCAACCGTACCTACACCCACTTCGGAAACTAACTTAACCGAAATGCGTGCTTTTGGATTGACGTTTTTCAAATCGTGAATCAACTGTGCTAAATCTTCAATTGAATAAATATCATGATGTGGTGGTGGTGAAATTAAACCCACACCCGGCGTTGAATGACGCACTCGACCAATCTGCTCATTAACCTTGTGACCTGGGAGTTGTCCGCCCTCACCTGGCTTTGCGCCCTGTGCCATTTTGATTTGAATATCATCGGCATTCACCAAATATTCGGTAGTCACACCAAAACGACCCGAAGCAACCTGTTTTATTGCCGAACGCTCTGGATTCATTGTGCCATCGGGTAGCGGATTAAAACGTGTTGCTTCTTCCCCGCCTTCACCTGTGTTTGATTTTGCGCCAATCGCGTTCATCGCAACTGCGAGTGTCGAATGTGCTTCGTAGGAAATACTACCAAACGACATTGCGCCCGTTGCAAAACGTTTTACGATGTCTTTAGCAGACTCAACTTCATCTATTGATAACGGTGTCGCCGCGTATTCAAAGTCCATCAAACCACGTAAAGTAAGCAAGCCTTCTGATTGTTCATTAATTGCTTCTGAAAACTCCGCAAAGCTTTTCGCATCGTTGCCACGCACCGCATGTTGCAAACTTGAAATAGTCGTCGGATTCCATATATGTTTTTCGCCACGTGCACGGTAGGCGTAATCACCACCGACATCTAAATGCTTTGCATAAACCTGTTTATCACCATAACCACGTGAATGACAACGACGCGCTTCACGCGCCACTTCTGCTAAACCAACCCCTTCGATTTTGGTTGATGTTCCGGTAAAATATTCTTTGATAAATTCTGATGACAAACCCACCGCATCAAAAATCTGAGCACCACAGTAAGACTGATAAGTACAAATACCCATCTTCGACATGACTTTCTTTAAGCCTTTTCCAATCGCTTTAATGTAGTTTTCATGAGCGGTTTCAATACTCATTTCAACACCTGTTTCAGCGTTAAAATCAGCCAAATTATCTTCGACCGTTTCAAGTGCTAACCAAGGGTTAATCGCTTCTGCACCGTAGCCTGCCAACGTTGCAAAATGGTGTATTTCTAATGCCGCACCCGTTTCAACCACTAAACCTGTATCAATGCGCAGACCATGTCTAATCAGGTGATGATGCACCGCAGAGGTCGCTAATAAAGAAGGAATCGCTAAACGCGTATCGGATACATTACGATCCGATAAAATCAGGATATTATAATGCCCTTCAACCGCTTTTTTGGCTTCAACACGCAATGCTTCAATCGCATCTTCCATTCCGCCGCCGCCTAATGAGGCATCGTAGGTAATATCTAAGGTTTTAGTACGAAATGCTTCGCCCGCATGGTTTTTAATATGGCGAATATTATAAAGCTGTTCATTGGTTAGAATCGGTTGCTTAATTTCTAGGCGAACATTGCTGCCTTTGTTTTCATGCCCTAATAAATTGGGACGCGGACCAATCATGCTCACCAAAGACATCACCAACTCTTCACGAATCGGATCAATCGGCGGGTTAGTGACCTGCGCAAAGTTTTGCTTAAAGTAGTTAGATAAATGACGCGCACGATGCGAAAGAACTGCAACGGGGCTATCCACACCCATCGAGCCTGTGCCTTCCATACCCGTTTTAACCATCGGTGCTAATAGGAATTTTATGTATTCTTGGGTGTAACCAAACGCTTGTTGATTCTTCAATAACTCATCGGCATCAAGGTGTGGCAGTAAATTGGCTTCGCCAAACACCTCACATACTTTAATTTGATTCTCAGCAAGCCATTCGCTGTATGGGTTTCCGTTTGCCAAGTCTGCTTTTAATTCTTCATCCGAAATAATACGCCCCTGCTCCATATCGAGCAGGAACATTTTACCCGGCTGTAAACGCCACTTTTTGATGATTTTTTCTTGTGGAATATCCAGCACACCCATCTCAGATGCCATGACCACCAAATCATCATCGGTTACTAAATAACGTGCTGGGCGTAACCCATTTCGATCTAGCATTGCACCAATCTGGCGACCATCACTAAAGGCAACGGCCGCAGGGCCATCCCAAGGCTCCATGATGCCTGCATTATATTCGTAATAGGCTTTGCGTTTTTCATCCATTAGCTCGTTGCCGTACCACGCTTCTGGAATCAAAATTGTCATTGCTTCAGTGAGTGAATAACCACCCGCAACCATTAGTTCTAGCGCATTATCTAAACACGCGGTATCGGATTGACCGTCTGGAATCACGGGCCAAATCTTTTGTAGATCATCGCCTAAAATCTCAGATTTCATTGAGCTTTGACGCGCCGCCATCCAATTCACATTGCCGCGATTGGTATTGATTTCGCCGTTATGCGCAATCATGCGGAACGGATGCGCTAAATCCCATGTAGGGAATGTATTGGTAGAAAAACGTTGATGCACTAATGCCAATGCCGAAATCACACGTTCATCTTCTAAATCTTGATAATATTCACCCACCTGCTCAGCCAGTAACATACCTTTATAAACGATGGTGCGCGTTGACATCGAACACACATAAAAATCTTCTGCGCCGGGGATTTCTTTATTTTTATTCGCTTGCGCAGTAATTATTTTATGGATAACAAATAATTTGCGTTCAAGTGCATCTTGATCTGCCGTACTTTTGCCACGACCGATAAATACCTGCATCGTTGTAGGCTCTGTCGGCTTTACGCTTTCACCTAAACCACTTGGGTCAACGGGCACTTTGCGCCAACCTAATACAATCTGCCCTTCTTCTTCAATAACCTGCTCTAAAGCCTTTTGTAAATTTTTACGATGCTCTCCATTTTTAGGAAAAAAGCACATGCCAACGCCGTAGTCACCTGTTGCTGGTAAATCAAAGTCGGTTTCAGCCTGAAAGAATGCATCAGGAATTTGTATCAACATACCCGCACCATCACCCGCTTTTGGGTCAGCACCTACCGCGCCACGATGCACGATGTTGTTCAATATTGTTAAACCTTGCTTAACAATATTGTGGCTTTTTTCACCTTTAATATGCGCAACAAACCCGACGCCACAGGCATCATGTTCATTGGCAGGATCGTAAAGACCTTGCTTAGTGGGTAAGGTATTAATAGTTGAAGCTTTATTATGCATGTAAATCCCTGTGAAAATGCTTTTTAAATTACCGATTATTCAATTTACGGCATCGTTTTTTGTCAATTCTAGCCAACAGATAAGGTGCTAAACTAGGGGTTTATCACGACTATGTCAGCCAAGTGACAGATTGAAAAAGGCACAATAGTATATCAGTTTTCTTTGACATTGTTAGATCAAAACAAGGTTGTTTTGTACTTATTTTGTACTGAATTATAGACTATTAAAAAGCAAACTATGCCACAACTTTTCTCATTCTAAAATGTGGCCCCACACCCTCTATTTCAAACTCTTTCCCAGAAATTTTATAAGCTGCCTTTTCATAAAAACCAACCGCTTCACTACGTGCATTGCACCATATAAGTGTAGAACGCTCTTTATTACCATTATTTTTTATATTAGATTTGAGGACGTTACTGTTAGAATCAAACCTGACAACCTTATCAACCTTAGAAACATAATCTTCTAGCCTTTTCAATAATGCCATTGCATAGCCCTTGCCTCGAAAAGCCTCTTCTGTTGCCATCGCCCGAATTTGCCAGCTATTTACAAAATCAGGTTCGATCAGTTTACTCTCTGGTTCATCCTCAAGAAAAACGGACACAATACCCACTAAACGTGCCGAAACAAACGCACCGAAATGAGCAGAAGACTGATGGTTATCTTGCGGGAATTTACAAGCCGAAAGCGAATAATCGGGTCGTAGAATCTTTTGTCTTAATATACAAGTATGACGTGCGGGTATTTTTTTAAATTCATCCGCCAATGTACCCAGTACCAGTTTTTCTTTTTTGTTTTTTGACAGTTTTTTTATTACTGCTTCACGTCTAGTTGCCAGCACGCGAGAACCCACCTGCTCTTGATAAATCACCTCAACAGGTTGACGAACCCGAGTATATTTCGCACCTTTTTTATTTCCATGCAAGCCGTTATGTTCTTCCACACGCCTTTTAATATCGGTCGTAACACCCGTGTACACGCTATTATCTGAACACCTTAAAATGTAGACAAACCAATCACTCATTAATCACAAAGTCTCTTTATTAATTGAATTTAGTCGAAACATACCACACTATAAAGCCATGACTCACGCATTAAAAATAAGCAATCTTAAAAAAACCTACGACAATGAATTTGTGGCGCTCAAAGGTATTG
>DQUJ01000036.1 GCA_015662325.1 Leucothrix mucor
CAGATAGCTTTTTTAAGGCATCTTGACGGTTTTGGGTCGCATAACAAATATCATTTTTCTTAGGGCCTGCGATAAGGGGAAAACGTTCACGTAATTTGTCGATGACAATCGCAGTATCATCCATTGATAATGTGGTTTGGGTCACAAAACCGAGTTTTTCGGGGTTTTTTACTTCGAGCTGTTCTACTTCTTCGGGGGAGTCAACGCGATAAATATCCCCTCCGTATGAAATATCATACTGTCCCATTGTGCCTTCTACTTCGGGGTGTCCTTTGTGCCCAATTAAAATCGTTTCTCTGCCTTCTTTACTGTAGCGCAAGACTTCCATGTGTACTTTAGTCACTAAAGGGCAGGTTGCATCAAATACTTTTAAGTTACGTTTTTTTGCATGTTCTTGTACTTTTCGGGAAACCCCGTGTGCGCTAAAAATAACCGTTTCGCCATCGGGTACTTCGCTTAAGCTTTTAACAAAAACAGCGCCTTTATCGCGCAAATTGTTGACCACAAAGCGATTGTGAACGACTTCATGGCGGACATAAATAGGTGCGCCAAGTAGATCAATTGCACGATTTACAATTTCAATAGCGCGATCAACACCTGCACAAAATCCCCTAGGATTTGCGAGCGTAACTTTCATTGGGTTCGTCTTCATTTTTAATACAACGTAAGATCAAGATAGGAGTGGACATAGTAGCAAATTTTTTCTTTCCTTATTTTATTTGTTCTTATTGAGCGTGTTTTGTATAGTGCGCTCATTAGAAATTAACCCCAAGGGAAACCTAATGAAAATACTACTCATCGGTAGTGGTGGACGTGAACACGCCTTAGCATGGAAACTAGCGCAATCAAACAAAGTGGATAAAGTGATTGTAGCCCCTGGGAATGCAGGAACAGAGCGGGAAGATAAAGTAGAGAATATAGCAATAAGTGCTGAAGACATTGATGCTTTATTAACTTATGCAAAAGATAACGCGATTGATTTAACGGTGGTTGGTCCCGAAGCGCCTTTAGTTAAAGGTGTTGTAGATCTATTTTCAAAAGCAGGTTTACGTTGCTTTGGTCCAACGCAAGGTGCGGCCCAGTTAGAAGGCTCGAAAGCCTTTTCTAAAGACTTTTTTGCAAAATATAATATTCCAACGGCTAGCTATGGCAACTTTACAGATATTGATAAGGCGGTTGCTTATATTAAAGAGCAGGGTGCGCCTATTGTCGTAAAAGCAGATGGTTTGGCCGCAGGTAAAGGCGTAATCATTGCAGAAACAGAACAGCAGGCAATAGATGCAGTTAACGATATGTTGGCAGAAAATGCCTTTGGCGAAGCGGGGCATCGTGTCGTTATCGAAGATTTTCTAGAAGGTGAAGAAGCCAGTATTATTGTAATTGCGGATGGCAAAAACTATTTGCCATTAGCCACATCACAAGATCATAAAGCACGCGATAATCAAGATAAAGGCCCGAACACGGGTGGCATGGGTGCGTATTCCCCCGCGCCTGTGGTAACGCCAGAAATCAGTCAGAAAATAATGAAAGAAGTGATTGAGCCGACTATGAAAGGCATGGCAGAAGAAGGTTATGAATTTACAGGTTTTTTGTATGCAGGTGTGATGATTGATACGCAAGGTAATGCAAAAGTACTGGAATATAACGTGCGTTTTGGTGATCCTGAAACACAACCAGTGATGATGCGGTTAAAGTCGGACTTAGTGGATTTAATAGAAGCTGCGCTCGATGGCAAGCTTGATCAAACACAAATTGAATGGGATGAGCGTGCGGCGCTCGGTGTTGTGTTAGCCGCAGGTGGTTATCCAGAAGCGTATGAAAAAAACTTGCTTATTAAAGGTCTAAACAATGGTAGCGAGAACAGTAAACTATTCCATGCGGGTACAGCGCTGAATGATGCGGGTGAAGTTGTAACCAGCGGCGGTCGTGTGTTATGTGCGGTTGGTTTAGGTAATAGCGTAACCGAAGCACAAAAAGTGGCCTATGAATTGGCGAAAAAAGTAGAATGGAAAGGTGTTTTTTATCGGGATGATATTGGTTATCGTGCGGTAAACAGAGAAAACGTGTAAATAACTAGGATTGTTTGCGGGATATTACAATAGCAAATAATGCCAATGGAATAGCGCCGATCATGCCATAAAG
>DQUJ01000053.1 GCA_015662325.1 Leucothrix mucor
GGCCGTAATACTTTGAGTGGGTGGGCACGTTGATCCTTCACACGCTTTAAATAAGGGTTTTGGTGCTGCACTTGTTCCATACTTAATTTTCCATTTATCAGGGTCTGCATTACTTACATCAAATGCCCAAAGGTTGCCTAATAAATCACCTGCGTAAATAACATCAACAACGTAGTCACCATTACTATCCACGGGCGTGGGTGTTGATAAGCCATTGTCAGTGTCTATAATAGCGGGAACAACAAACTTTTTAATCAGCGCACCCGTTTCAATATTAATTAAAAATAATGCGGCTGTTTGCGCTTGAGAGTCATACCCGTTTGCAACAACAGCTGCCCACTGACCATTTTTTAAACGTACCACGCTTGCTGCGGGTAATGAGTACCCAAGAAGTTGCGCATACGTGTTGGCATTAGTGGAATCAACCGTTGCCTGACGAGAAGATATTTCCCACAGCACATCATCCTTATCAAAGTTAGCGGGGCTTGTTACGTCTAAAGCAAAAATACCTTTTCCACCCAAACCTAATGTACCCACTAAAACAGTGCGCCATGACCCGTCTATATACGCATCCCCCACCGAAGATGTACCATCAACTAAATACTCATGAGGCAAACAACCCGCGCCCTTACAACCGTATTTTTTATTGCTCAAGCCCGCTAATTTATCGTAAACTTCATTTGGAATATAGGAGAAACGCTCTGCTCCTGTATCTGAATCAAATGCGTGTAACATACCATCGTTTGCCCCAACATATAATGTTGACTGGTCTTGATCTTTTTTCGTTATCAAAAATGCGGCATAGCTACTTTTTTCACTGCCGTTCAGGTACTTATAACCATAATTAACTAACTCACCTTGGAAGGTAAGCCCAGAATGAACCATATCGCCCATAATAGTGGTTCTTGCTCTAAGTAAAGAACTTTCATCTGCATCACTGCCTTGCGTCCACGCTACACGTTTTTGTCCAAGTGCCTCTGTATCACCACTTTTAAACAATGTTTTTTGGCTGGCATTTAAAGAGGCCCAGTTAAAAACAGATCCTTTTGAGCCAGACAGCGTTGGGTTATAAGTAATGATAGTGCGTCCAGTTCGACTCATTTCCGTTTCTGTATTCCACTTTAATGATTTAACATTGCCATCATTGTCAGTTGTTTTAAGGTCATAAGCCAATATTTTTCCTAACCAATTATTGTTAGAAAATTTTGCCTGATAAACACGTGTGCTATCACTCAAATAACCCGAATTAGCGGCAACAGATGAGGTTGAATATAAGCTATGTGATAGATCATCAATACGACAAACATTCTCTGTTATTTCAATCGCAATATCTTCGACTTCGCCATCTTTTGCGTAACCTGAAGCTGCCAGATTCTCCTGACTGCTGTATCGTATACGTGCATACGACGCGCCTAAAGTAGCGTCCTCTGGAATAGCGACTGTAATAGTAAGATCTCCTCCGCTACTACTTTGGTTAGTCACTACTTGCTCGCCAGCATCATCAAAATCTCCATCAATATTCCAATCAACCCATACTTGTAAATAGCCTTCACCCGTCACTGGAATGATTATTTCCTTGCTTGTACCTTGAGGAAGAGAGGGAAAAAGCATATCTTCATCATCATTTCTTGAAGCATCAAAGGCATCATTATTGCTATCATCCTGTTGCGCACTACCACCTGCTTGAATAAATTCACTATCAGGTGGTGTCGCGCCAATATAAGGTGTACCTGTTAAGAATTTTAGCCCCAACTCATCTTTTGCTTCTGTAATTTGAATCTCTTTAAACGCATGACCTGCATCTCCATAGCCTGTAGGTGCATCGCCATGGTCACAAGGGGCAAGCAAACCAAACGCAACCGCTTGATTACCATTTACCCCAAATGTATTTATATTAATGGTTGTCGAGCCCACTGCTTTACTCAGCAACAAAGGAGACCAACCTTTTACTGGGTTATTGTCATCTATGTTTGTAACTTCGGTATTATTAATATCAATCGTCTTTGTTCCAACCCCATCAATAACATACTGATCACCTAATGCATTTTCGATAATTGACCAACCACCACCATCGGTTGTTGCTCTAATCTGTTCTCTATTATTGCTTGTTGATTCCGCATCCATCAGAAAAATATCGGGTTTATGTGTCTCGCCATTTATTTCCATTTCCCAGTTTATAACAAAAGATGCATTACTGGATTGATCATCGGGTGACAACTGTCTAAGGTAAATAGCCTCACCAGAACCAGAGGTATTATAAAGACTATAAAAAGAAGCACCTCCCCATGTGCGCATGTCACTAGGGCGTAAGTTTAAAAGTGATTTATTTTCATCAACCACGTCAACAAAAGTTGCCGTTAGTTTTCCATTAGCCAAACAACTCTTTTCTGGGATTTCAAATTCAACTTTATCACCTGTTTGTATGCCATCTTTCAATGCTGAATTATGCCAATCCATAAACAAGATACGGTCTTTGTATTGGCCTGTGCCGCTATTAGCATAACGCAATGTGCCATTGCCAGTAGAAGGCTCTGGTTCTTCTGGTGGCTCTTCTATTCCTGCCTTTGGACACCGTGCGGCATCTCCATCAGCCGATACTGACAAATCTGAAAATGAATTATTCGGTTTTTGGGGATTTGAAATTTTAATGCGGTAAATTTTTGAATAAGCATCGTAGTAAAAATATCCATCCTTATCAAAGAATATGGCTACGGCATTACTGCCAATACTTCCAATATCAATAATTTCAGTAACAACACCCGAATCAGGGTTAATTTTAAAAACCACTCCTTGTTTGTTAATAGTATAGATTTGTCCATCAACAGGGTTAAAAGCGAAATCAGCTATATTTGTAAAGAAATTATTATAAGCATTACCATTAGCACGTTTTAAACTCAGCTTTCCTATATATTTCTTATAGTTCGATGACGAAGGATTAACATCAACTTTGTAGATTGCCCCTTTATCATTCCACTGCTCTGCAAGAAATAAAATACCATCAGATGAAACATCACCAATATGAAACCCATTTTTGGGAAGCCCAGCAACTGTGTATGTCTCAACGTTAAAGCCACTATCAACCCTAGCAACTTTTTGAGCTTGTCTATCATATCCCCAGATATAATTATCTACTGTGTTATAACCAATTGCATTTACATCATTATGGTGAATGCTGCTCCCATTATTTAATGAACTTCCTGCTCCAGTTTTAAGGTCAATAGTTGATGCATATGTCGGATAAGCCCTGCCTTGACTCTTGAACATAAAAGAATCAATAGTACAAGAAAAGGGTTCTGCTGCAAATATCGCACCAGGGTATATTAAAGAGCCCCCTCCGATAAGCAGTAAAGATGTAAAAACCAAAAAAGCATTCAGGTTATTTTTTTTCATATTATTATAATTTTTATTATTTTTCATTTAGCGACTTACAGCATCTAGCGACTTACAGCATCAACTAAGATCATTAAGGAATATTATAACAAGTATAAACTAGTTAAGATTAATGGTAGCTTAAAGGACTGTATATATACTTGATCGCATTTAATAAACCTTTATCTTAAATCATTGTTTTACAATGGTAGTTTTCATTAGCGGTCTTAAAACTTTTTTATACTAATTCCTTTTTCCCGCCCATATAAGACTGTAATACTGAAGGAATACGAATACTTCCATCTTTATTTTGATAATTCTCAATAATCGCCACTAACGTTCTACCCACCGCCAAACCAGAACCATTTAAAGTATGTAGTAACTCAGGCTTGTTGGTTTCGGGGTTACGAAAACGTGCTTGCATGCGGCGCGCCTGAAAATCTTTCATATTAGAGCATGAAGAAATTTCTCGGTAAGTATCTTGTGCTGGAAGCCATACTTCAAGGTCATAGGTTTTACTTGCAGAAAAGCCTGTATCGCCCGCACACAGTACGATTTTGCGATAGGGCAGTTCTAGTTTTTGTAAAATAGCTTCTGCATGTCCCACTAAATCTTCTAAAGCTTGTTCTGATTCTTGTGGCGTTACAAACTGTAATAATTCTACTTTTTCGAACTGATGCTGACGGATTAAACCACGCGTATCTCGCCCGTAAGAACCTGCCTCCGAACGGAAACACGGCGTGTGTGCGGTGTATTTCATCGGCAGCTGATCTGCATCTAAAATTTCGCCACGCACCAAGTTTGTAACGGGTACTTCTGCCGTTGGAATCAAATAATAATTTTGTTCGCCTTCTAACTTAAATAAGTCTTCTGCAAATTTAGGCAACTGCCCTGTTCCGTACAAACTATCTTCATTGACCATGTACGGCACATAAATTTCTTTATAGGCATGTTCTTCTGTGTGCGTGTTTAACATAAACTGAATCAATGCTCGGTGCAGTTTTGCCATGCTGCCACGCATTACCACAAAGCGAGATCCCGTCAATTTTACCGCCGCTTTAAAGTCCATCCAGCCGTTAGGTATTCCAAGGTCTACATGGTCTTTTGGTTCAAAATCTAACTGAGTCGGCTCTCCCCATGTACTAACTTCTACATTTTCATCTTCACTCTTGCCATCAGGCACAGACTCATCCAAAAGATTAGGAATACCCATCACGATGGCATCAATATCCGTTTGTAATGATGATAGGTCTTGTTCTGCAGTTTTTAGCTTATCGCCTAAATCAGCGACTTCTGCCAGTAACGGTTTAATATCATCACCTTTGGCTTTGGCTTGCCCAATAGACTTTGAACGGGTATTGCGCTCGTTTTGTAAATCTTGCGTCGCAGTTTGTAGCACTTTGCGTTTATCTTCTAGTGCTTGAAATTCGCTTACATCCAGTTTAAAGCCACGTTTTGCTAATTGCCCCGCAATACCGTCTAAATCATTTCTTAATAACTTTATATCTAACATTTTTTATCCAATTAATTTACTTGCTGAATTGCCTAATATTGCTCCCAGCCATACCGCTAGCACACTGAAGAGTACATTGACCAACATATTTATTAAGGCACGCACATGATAGCCTTGTTCAAACAAATTCATGGTTTCCATAGAGAAGGTTGAAAAGGTAGTGAAGGCACCTAAGAAACCAACAAACAAACCCAGCCTTAACAAGGGATCTAGCCCGATTCGTTCTACCAGCAACATCGCTAAAAAACCCATTAAAAACGAGCCAAGTACATTAACAAGCAATGTACCATAAGGAAAGTTAGCCCCAATTTTATCCATAATGGTAGTAGAAAGAACATAACGCGCCACTGCTCCTAAAGCACCACCGAACATAATCACGCCAACCTGTGTACCCGTTATTATCATTTTGAATTGATCATCTTAAAGGTTTTAAACACATCTCAGCCAAAAAATACTACCAGAGATAGTGTATCTGATTGGCAACCAAGTTCAAGCACGTTAAACTCCAAAAATGTCTCAAGATAATATAAACCGACCCGACAATTACAACACCCTTCTTTTTCAATTAGAACAAATACTCTCGCCAGAGTTTTTACTGACTAAAAAAGAAGAATTAACGCCCTACGAATGTGATGGGTTATCTGCCTACCAACGTTTACCATTGGCGGTCGTACTACCTGATACCATCGAACAAGTACAAGAAATAGTAAAATGTTGTGCAAGCTTGAAAATACCCATTGTCGCACGTGGCGCAGGCACAGGCTTATCGGGCGGTGCTTTGCCACACGAAGGTGGGATCATTTTAGGGCTTTCGCGCTTTAATAAAATTATTGAACTGGATGTTAAAAAACAATCGGCAACCATACAGCCAGGCGTTAGAAACCTGGCAATTTCAGAAGCGGCTAGCACACACGGTTTATTTTACGCACCCGACCCTTCTTCACAAATTGCCTGTTCCATCGGGGGTAATGTTGCCGAGAATGCGGGGGGTGTACATTGCCTTAAATACGGCTTAACCGTACACAATGTTCTGCAAGTAAAAATCGTCACGATTGATGGCGACTTAGTCACATTAGGTTCTCAAACACTAGATACACCTGGTTATGATTTATTAGCACTCATCACTGGATCAGAAGGCATGTTGGGCATAATCGTTGAGGTTGTGGTGAAATTATTACCCCGCCCCGATTCGGTAAAAGTATTAATGGCAGCCTTTGATAAAGTGGAAGATGCAGGTAACAGCGTGGCTAAAATCATCGCATCTGGTATTATTCCTGCGGGTCTTGAAATGATGGATAACCCTGCCATTCAAGCCGCAGAAGCCTTCGCAAAAGCTAACTATCCATTAGATGCCGCCGCTATTTTATTATGTGAACTAGATGGCACAGAACAACAAGTCAGTGAACAAGTTGAGATCATCGAAAAAACACTCAATGATGCCAATGCCAGCAATATCGTAGTCGCAAATTCTGTAGAAGAACAAGCACGTTTATGGGCGGGTCGAAAATCTGCCTTTCCTGCCGTGGGGCGTTTATCTCCAGATTATTATTGTATGGATGGCACTATTCCACGCAAAAAAATCGCCTATGTATTAAAAAAGATTGAAGAGTTTTCACAAAAATATAAGCTACGAGTCGCCAATGTATTTCATGCAGGCGATGGTAATTTACACCCGCTCATTTTATACGATGCCAATAACGAAGGTGAGCTAGAAACAGCCGAGCGTTTTGGCGCCGATATTTTAGAACTATGTGTTTCAGTAGGTGGTTCTATCACAGGCGAACACGGCGTTGGTCATGAAAAAATTGATCAAATGTGCGTGCAGTTTAATGATGCTGAACTGACCCAGTTTTTTGCGATCAAAAGTGCATTTGACCCTGACGCATTACTTAACCCTGGAAAAGCCATACCGACTCTGCACCGCTGTGCAGAATTAGGCGCGATGCATGTTCATAATGGGGAATTACCGCACCCTGATATTCCTAGGTTTTAAATTAACGCTTTTTTTAGACAACAACAATATGACGACAAAAATACACAACAACGATCAAAGCAAAGCGTTACAAGCACAAGTTCGCGACGCCATAAAAACAGACCAAGCCTTGAATATTCAAGGCGGCAATAGCAAATCATTTTATGGCAATACCAAATCGTCTGCTGATCTTCAAATTCTCGATGCAAGCCAGCACACGGGCATCGTCGATTACGATCCCACCGAACTCGCGATTACCGTGTGCGCGGGAACACGCATACGTAATTTAGAAGCCTTGCTTGCAGAAAATCAACAAATCCTGCCGTTTGAACCCCCCTGTTATTCAGAAGATGCAACCATTGGTGGGGCAATCGCCTCGGGTATTTCTGGCCCGAGACGCGCTTATACGGGCTCTGCCCGCGATACCATTTTAGGCGTACAAATCATTAATGGTGAAGGCGAAATTGCCAACTTCGGCGGTCAAGTGATGAAGAATGTAGCAGGCTATGATATGTCGCGCTTAATGGTACGCTCAATGGGAACGCTGGGTGTTATTCTTAATGTATCGTTGCGTGTTTTACCCAAACCTCAGTATGAAACAACCCTGCGTTTTGACGCATCGCAACCAGATGCTCTTGCCTATTTTCGCTTGTTAAGAAAAAAACAGCAAATTATTAGTGGAACGCTTTGGTTTGAAGGTAACTGTTATTTGCGACTTTCGGGTACTCAATTAGCTGTGCAACACAGCGCCGATAAACTCAGCGGTTCTGAAATACCCGATGCAGATCAATTTTGGGCGGATATTAAAGATCACAAAACTGATTTTTTCCAGCAGGATGGCAAACCACTGTGGCGACTTTCTTTGCCAGCCTCAACACCCGCAATCACTTCAATTGAAGACAATTTACTAATAGAATGGGGTGGCGCACTTCGCTGGGTTTACAGTAATTCACCGCCTAACATTATCCATAGTATTGCGAATAAACACGGTGGATACGCAACCCTATTTAAAGGAAACGTGCCTAATACGCCTTGTTTTCCTCCGCTTGAACCTGCGCTTTTCAAGCTACATAAACAGTTAAAAAACAAAATGGACCCTAAGGGAATATTTAACCCTTGCAGGCTTTATGAATCGTTGTAAACAAA